>JALNYY010000123.1 GCA_023229605.1 Methylobacter sp. | reverse complement strand
CCACACCTAATCGACTTTGAAGTGATATTAGCCAACTTAATAATTGACTAACTAATTGATTTAGAATATATAAAAAAATTCCGAGGGTTTGGGCTTAGAACCCCTTTATTAACCGTGTCCTTAACACTGGGGTTACTGGCAGGTTGCGCCCAACCGAACCCGCACCCCATGGACATGACGACAGCCATTCAAAACACCAAAACCAAGGCCGATCACGAGGCACTGGCTACCCATTATGAACAGGCTGCTCACGATGCAGAGGCGAAAGTCGAGGAGCATAAAAAACTCCTGGCGCAGTACCAAGCGCACAGCTATTTGTATGGCAGACAGGCGCAAATGGTGGAAGAACATTGTCAGTCTCTGATCCATGAATACCAGCAGATCGCCCAGGCGAATTTGCAGATGGCGAAGCTGCATCGTCAAATAGCCGACGAAATGAAGTGAGCTTCAATCCAGGCAATGACAAAAAAGGGGCATGATTAACTGAACGTCAGAAAACGGCGTTTTTGCTTAGTTAAGGGAAACGTAAATCCGATCGGGTTGCAGGCTTTTCGCGACCCGACATTTACGGGTATGCCGGTCTTCTCATAGTAATAAAACGCTTATACGAAATTCACGTTCATGTTAATTGACTGATCTGGAGAAGCCCATGAAATTGATAGTCATCACGGTTTCCTTGCTCGCGGTTTCGGCGTGTGCAACCCATGACGCTAATGATCACTACCCGTCAAGGACTAAAAATCATGCGCATCCCTGGGATAAGGGACGCTCATATCAAGGCCCTGGGCCTGATTAGGTGTGCTAGCGGTCGCAGCGAGATTTATTCAACGGGATCATCGCGGCGTTTATTGGCGATTTTATGCACGGTAGGGGATATCTCAATTCACCTAACCCGTTCCAGGTCACATCGGTGTTGTCGTAGGGTTCGCGATTGAAAATCAGCAGGCTCTTCATGAAGGGTCTCCAGATAGGGATGGATCAGCGCCTGGCAACCAGGCCGAAATGAAATGGGCAACAGACCTGTAAATCGACCGACTGAATGGCATGAAATCCGGCTTCGGTGAGCCATGCCTTGCATTGTTCCGGCGTCGGACGGATGCCCAAAGACGGGCCTCGCGGGGTCGGGATGTCGCTACGCCAGTGAATCACCGAAAGCACTCCATTCGGCTGCAAGATTCTATAGGCTTCTTGCAGCAATGCGACTGGCTGCTCAAGATGCAGCAGATTGAATATCATCGCGTGCATCTGCGTGCCGGCTTTTAGTCCTGTTCCGTGCTCGACAAAATCCCGCTGTTCTGTGCGAATATTGGGCAAAGCAAAGGTCTCGGCCTTCTGTCGAACATACGTCACCATCGCCGGCTCAATATCCAGCGCAGTCACTATCCCCTGGGTGCGCCGGGCGGTCGGAACGGTGAAGGTACCATATCCGCAGCCGAATTCGACGACGTTGCCTGGTAAGACACCCGGCCCCAATAGTTTTTCAAGCGCTGCTTCGATGTTGAAGAAACTCGACCAGTAGGCTTCGTCCGGCATGCCGCTTTCACGCCCCTTCATAGCGTCATCGTCTGTTTTAAGGAGGACGAAAACTCGACCGGCAGTCCAGCTGCCTGCCATTCACAGACACCATCGCTGATCTTGCGTACCCGGTAACCTTTCGCACCGAGTAGTGCCACCACTTCATCAGAAAGCAGACAAAATGGCCCCCGGCAGTAAGCGACGATCTCCTTGTCGAGCGGAAGCTCCAAAAGCCGTTTCTCAATTTCGGCCACCGGCATTGAACGGGCAAAAGGCAGGTGAGCCACGTCGAACTCGGTTCGAGGGCGCACATCAATGACGATGACATCGCCTTTGCGTGCCTGCTCCAGCAGGGTCTCACGGCCCACGGCGGTCAGTTTTACGGGATCGGTCACCATCTGATCCAGTGCCATCCTCAGTTCCAGCAAATGTTCCTCGGCTACTTGGCACAGACTCACCCACAAGCTAGCCACATCGCTACCGGCAAGCCGGTAAATCACATACTTGCCATCGCGGCGGGACAGGACTAACCGAGCGGCCTTTAGCGCTTTGAGGTGGGCGCTGGTGAGCTTGGTGTCAATGGAAAGTTCGGCAGCCAGTAGCTCGACGGTTTTTTCTCCCTGAGCCAGTAACGCCAACAGTTCCAGTCGCTTTGGGCTGGATACCGCTTTGCCGATGCGGGCAACTTGCTCGTAGAGCAGGTCTTTCAATGTTCTATTATTCATTCTTTCATTCTAATGAATATTAGATTATTATGCAATACAACACCCAGTGGTCACTCAGGATATGGCGGTAGAAACCGCGACATAATTTATCGGTCCACCGATCACCTTTTTACGTTTTGAGGTTGGGCCATGGTGAGCAGTGGAATAATGAGTGTTGGATTGCCCGCTATGTCAATCCGGCGCACTTCACTGGAGTAGCCTAAATAGGCTTCTATAATCACTGGTTAGACTTTTACAGGAGAGACAATGGCTGATTGTTGCAACGATAAAGCTTGCGAGATTGAGGCGCTTCGTAATCGCCAAAGCTCGATGCTTAAGATCGTATTGAGTATCAATGCTGTCATGTTCATAGTAGAACTCACAGCGGGGCTGATGGGTGGCTCGGTCTCGCTGGTGGCGGATTCGCTGGATATGCTGGGCGATGCCTTGGTATACGGCTTCAGTATCTACGTTGTTGCGCGCGGCGCAAGAATGAAAGCCAAAGCCGCCCTGTTTAAAGGCGGCATCATGGCGGCCTTTGGTCTTTTCGTTCTTGGGCAGGTAGTTTTCAAGATTGTTTTCCCGCAGGTTCCAGTATTCGAGGCCATCGGTGCCATTGGTTTGCTGGCACTTACTGCGAATAGCATTTGTTTTGCTTTGCTCTGGCGGCATCGGGTCGATGATATAAACATGAGTTCAGTTTGGTTGTGTTCTCGCAACGACATCATTGCGAATGTCTCGGTGTTGTTTGCCGCCGCAGGCGTATGGTTTACCCATTCAGGCTGGCCCGACATTCTAGTCGGTTTGGCACTTGCCGCGCTCTTTTTACGGTCAGCGGTATTCGTATTGCGCGGGGCTATTACAGAACTTCGAGCAATCAATGCTTAACATTTCCATCAACTTGGGCCGACAAAAGCGCCGTCGTGCTCTGCTCTTGTCTGCCGGTCATATTAAACTTTAAGTGCATATAAAGAAGGAGAAGATAACATGAGACTTGGCATCATCATTGAAACAAATGAACCAGAGAAAGCATGGAATGGGGTGCGTTTCGGTAATGCAGCACTAAAACAAGGGCATGAGGTAAAAGTTTTTCTAATGAGTGCCGGCGTAGAAATAGAAAGTATTACCCATGAAAAATACAACGCAAAGGCACAGCTTGAAGAGTTTGCAAAAAATGGCGGCATTATATTGGCCTGTGGTACCTGTCTGAAATCACGGAACCAGAGTGAAACAGATGTTTGCCCACTATCAACCATGGTTGATTGTGTCAATATGGTTGAATGGGCTGATAAAGTTGTTTCATTTTGAGTGCCGAAAAGTGCAAAAAACTCGAAAATTTACTTCGCTTTTAATTTAACCTATACAGCAAGCAGTACCACAAAGGGAACCCAATGAAGAAACGACTAACCACATTCCTATCAGTCGTGCTATTTATGGCGGCATCTGTCCAAGCAGTAGAAAAGGCAAGTGAGAACCGACTTGACGAAGTTGCGAAGCGCGGTGCGCATGTGATGTCTTTCAATTTAGAACAAACTACCCATGTTTTTTCTAAAACAGAGAAAGGCGGTTTGCAACAGGTTATCGTTAAAGACAGTTCCAATGCCGAACAAATCAAGTTAATACGTGAGCACCTGTCAAAGATTTCGCAGGAGTTCAGACAAGGTGACTTTTCTGATCCAGCAAAGATTCATGGCGAAGACATGCCAGGTTTAGCAGAATTGAGAACGGCTACACCCGGTCAGATCAAAATTGTGTACAAGGAACTGCCCAATGGAGCCGAGATCGACTACTCAACCGATGACACGAAGTTAGTTAAAGCTATTCATCAATGGTTCGACGCTCAATTAAGCGATCATGCTCGTCATGCCGTTCCCGGACATGCACATCATCTAATGCATCATAATCCATAATGGGTCGATTTTTGCAGGTCGGCTGTCTATTAATTTGCTCGTTATCAGTGGCCGCTTTTGAGTAATTTCAAGTGGCGGGTTTGCATCGTAATCGGTGCCTATTTCCACTGAAATATACAATCCCGTTAAGAAATCGGGGCACAGATTATTGACGTGACACGCTCAGCCTTGTTTTATTTCATAAGTTCGCGTGAATTGCACTGACGTTGGTCGTTATCACAGCTGGATGCACAGATAAATCCCGTGGAACTTTAGAGCCGTTTGTTGATTAGCACCCCGCATGGTGAGATTCAGAATAAGTTTCTAGCGGAAAATAAAGATTACAAAATGGTAATGTTTTGGAAGGCTTCCTGCAATGTAATCGAGGTTATCCTGTATTTGAAATCAGGCAATCCCGCCTGATATAGTGAGGATTGATCGATGAACAAAAAACACAACAAAATTCTGACAGCCATACTTGCAACAGTTATCGTGACAGGCATGGTCGCTAACGTAGCACAGGCAACTGATACCAAGGACAAAGACGCAAAGGAGTTGCAGCTTTTCAGCCAAGCCAAAATTTCTTTATCCGAAGCGATCAAGGCGGCGGAACAAAAAACCGGCGGCAAGGCCATGGAAGCCGACATCAATGATGAATCCAGCACAGTTCAGTTCGAGATAGAGGTTGTCAAAGACGGCAAGGTGCATAACGTCCTGGTCGATGGCAAAACCGGCAATGTACTCAAAGTTTCCTTGGGCGATGAGTCTGATCAAGGCACTGAAAACGAGAAAGAGTAAAGTATTAATGCCGGGGCAACGCCCCGGCATTTTTTTGATGCCATGAAAATATTAATTATTGAAGATGATAATGAAACCAGGGATTACGTCTCGACCGGACTGAAAGAGGCGGGGCATACTGTCGATTCGGCACGGGACGGCTATGAAGGCCTGCTCCTTGCTAAAGAAGGAAAACATGACCTGCTTATTGTTGACCGTATGCTACCCTACCTTGATGGACTTACTGTGGTAAAAACCCTGCGTGGCACTAACTGTAATGTACCGGTACTGTTTCTTACCACTATGTGCGGAATTGATGATAGAGTTGAAGGCCTAAATGCAGGCGCCGACGATTACCTGGTCAAGCCGTTTGCGTTTAGCGAGCTTGCCGCACGGGTCAACGCGCTGTTACGCAGGCCACGGGGAACGGTGGAACTGAAAGTCTTGCAGGTACAGGATCTTGAAATCGACCTTCTGAAAAGAATCGTCAGGCGTAGCGGGCAAATTATCGATCTACAGCCAACTGAGTTTCGCCTGCTTGAGTATCTTGTCCGCCATGCCGGACAGGTGGTAACTCGCACCATGCTGTTGGAAAACGTCTGGGATTTTCATTTTGACCCGAAAACCAATATGGTCGAAACCCATATCAGCCGTTTGCGTAGCAAGCTAAATGCCGAGGGCAAGCCAGATCTCATCCAGACAGTACGCGGCGCAGGGTATATGATCCATGAAGCTGCCTAGCCTTGTCGATACCACCAGCTTTAAACTGTCGGCCTTATATTTGGGCCTATTTTTGCTTTCTTTTCTGGCCATTGGCATAACGGTTTATTTGTTGACTTACCATACACTGGAGCAACAGCTTAAAAATACAATCGAGACAGAAGCCATTCTGCTAAAAGCGGAATATGATTCTAGTGGACTATCTGAATTAAAAAAGGAGATTGGGGAAGCAGGCGTTTCGGTATCGCACACCCTTCGGGAATATGGCGTTGTAAACCAGCATGGCGAGTTGATAGCTGGAAATCTCAGGTATTTTAAACCGTTAGCGGGATGGCAAATTATCAGACGTGGGACTAAGTCCATTAACTATGACGAAGAAACCCAAAACCTCTATGTCCGGGTTATCGCATTACCTAATGCCATGTGGCTTGCTGTTGGTCAGAACGGTGACTACATTCAAGAGGCGGGCGAGGCGATTGTTCAGGCTTTTATTTGGGGCTTTGTATTGGTTATTTTTCTGGGCGCGGGCGGCGGTTTATATCTCAGCCATGCATTCCTGAGAAAAATCCAGCGTATTACCCAATCAACACAAGCAATTATTGCAGGTGATCTTAAGCACCGATTGCCCGTTTCAAAAAACCGCGATGAACTGGATAACCTGGCTTTATTGCTAAACCAAATGCTGGATAAAATTGGCTCGTTAATCGAAAATATTCAGCAAGTTTCCAATGACATCGCACACGATCTGCGCACGCCAATCAGTCATTTAAAATTCAGGCTAGAAAACGCCCTTACCAGGAATCTTTCGGCAGAGCAATACACGGAGCGGATAGCTTTCGCCATTGAGGAAGTCGATACGATTCTTGATACCTTCTCCGCCATGCTGCGAATTTCCCAGATTGAATCCGGCTCCCGCCGCAGCGGATTCAAAACCGTCAATCTCAGCGCTATCGTTGTTGCCGTGATCGACGCGCTGTATCCGGTAGCGGTGGAGCAGGGGAAAACCATCCGCTCAGACATTCAACAGGACGTAACACTGACCGGTGATAAAGAACTACTGACGCAGATGGCCTTCAATCTGCTGGATAATGCCATCTTGCACACACCCAAAGGCACACAGATCAAGGTCAGTCTGCGATCGTCATGCACTCAAACCGAATTTATTGTTGCAGACAACGGCCCCGGGATTACCGAAGCGTATCGCCTGAGAGTATTTCAGCGTTTTTACAGACTTGAACAAAGCCGTACAACGCCAGGAAACGGCCTTGGCCTCAGCATAGTTGCAGCCATTATTGATCTTCATGGCGGGACCATTGCGTTATCCGAAAACAATCCAGGTCTTAAAGTGGTAGTCACTATTTGCAACAGACATAGCAATACAGCATGAAAAACAGCAGGATTAAATTATTAGCGGCAGGATTATTTTGTTTGCTGCCTGGCTGTTCACAATACCAATCGAAAGCGCTGACCGAACAAGCCGTTCAGCAGCAACTGCAAACGCCATCCCGTGAACAGCTCACTATCCAGGCGACAAAAATAAAGCATCCCCTGCTCGAACCGATTAAGTTTACTATGGTGGACGGTTTATCGCCGGATGAAGCGGCCATTCTGGCAGTATTACGCAATCCGGAATTACGCACCGTAAGAGATCAACATGGCATTGCCAACGCACAACTTTTGCAGGCAGGCTTATTGCCTGACCCTCAAGTCTCCTATAGTTTTTCCGGGCCTTCCGGGGGCACTAACCTGGGCTCAAGCAATGCCTTCGGCATCGGTCTGAGCTGGCAGGCGACTGCCTTGATTTGGCGGCAGAACAAAATAACGGCTGCCGAAAAGCAGCAACAGGGCGTCGATTTGCAAATCGCCTGGCAGGAATGGCAAATCGCCCAGGCGGCAAAATTAGCGGCTTATCAATTGATCGTTTACTCCCGGCAACAGGCTTTACTCTCCGAAATGGCGCTGCGTCTGGAAGACAACCGTGCGCGCTTGCAAGAAGCCGCTGAACTGGGGTTGGTAACAGAGCTTGAAAGGGTCGCCGCCGTGTCCGCCAAAAATCTGGTCGATATTCGCTTACTCGCCCTTAAACTGCAAATAAAACAGCAGCAACAACGCCTGAACCGAACCATGGGACTCAAACCCCATGAGTCAGTCAATTTGCAGCAAAATACTGAACTCGTTACCGCTATGAACACTCCGGCTTATGACACTTTAATACATAACGTCGAAAACCGGCGACTGGATTTATTGGCCTTGAAACGGGGCTATGAAAGTCAGGAAGAGAGCTTGCACATCGCCGTGATGCAGCAATTTCCGCAAATCAGTATCGGCTTTGATTCTGCCCGGGATAACAGCAACTTATATACCATGGGCTTTGGCGTCTCGATGACAGTGCCCATATTCGACCGGAATCAGGGTCAAATCGCGCTTAACCGGGCGACGCGGCAACAACTGTTCGATCAATATACTAGCCGGGTATTTCAAGCAAGAGCCGATATTGCTGAATTGCTGATCACTATCGCCTTGATAAACAAACAAATTCAATCCGTTCATCATGCCATTCCCGATTTGGCCAATCTGGTTAAAGCCTATCAGTCAGGTATCGAAAACGGCCAGGTTGACGTATTTAATTATTACGTCGCATGGAATAATCTGACGGACAAAAAAATTGACCTGCTGACCCTGGAGTTGCAGTTAGTGCAGGCGGGAATTGCTTTGGAGGTAGCGAGCGGACTTTATCATGTGGCCACTGATTTTAATGAAAAAGAATTATGAAATTCTATTCTAAAATAACCGTCGTGACGGTTTTATTGCTGACTTTTGTTATCGGTTGTGCACTGCTTTATTGGTTGGCAAAGCCACAGGATGTAACCAGCCCTGACACGCCGGTTTCCGAACCGGAGCCGGTTGCTCAGGTTAGAACCGTTAAACTGCAGAAAGGCGAACTCAACGAAGTCTTTACCGCCTACGGCGTGGTTTTGCCATTTCCGGATAAGTTAACAACGATCAGCGTTCCTTATACCAGTCAGGTCGATAAAATGCTGGTTAATCAGGGCCAAATTGTCCGGCAAGGCGATTTGTTAATGGCTTTAAAGCCGGGCGTGAACGCCAAGCTACAACTGGAGCAGGCGCAAAGAGAACTGACGGCGGCATTACGTGACAATGAACTGCTGCAGGAACGCATCCGTCTGAAACTGGCAACCCAGCAAAATAGCGTCGCGACTCAATTACGCGTCGAGCAAGCCCGAGTCATGGTCAAAAATCTGGTTGACCAGGGTATAGGTAAAGAACAGCAAATCAGGGCGGAAAAAGACGGTATTATCTATCTGGTCAGCGTTCAGCAGGGACAAATCGTTGCCGCCGGTGCGCCGTTGCTGCAACTTGTTGATCAGAATCAGTGGATGGTGCGCTTAGGGATAGAACCGGAGGATTACGAGCATCTGCAAGCCGGCCAACAGGTATTGATTAGACCGGTCAATACGCCCGCTTCAGAGCCGGTTAAGGGCCGTATCGAAATCATCACCCATCAAATTGATCCAAATACCCGCTTGCTCAATGTCTTTGTCAGGCCGGCGTTAAATCAGACTTTGTTAATCAATGACTTTGTTGAAGGCCGGATTATAATCGCCTCGGTCAATACCTTCGCGGTTCCCAGGCGGGCGGTTCTGCCCGATAATGGCGGCTACAGCTTGTTTACGGTTAAAAACGCCCATGCCGTTAAGCATCGAGTACAGATAGGTCTGGAAAACGACCAACAAGTTGAAGTGATAGCGGCCGATTTAAAGGCCCAGGACGATGTGGTAGTTTTAGGAAACTACGAACTGGAGCCCGATATGGCCGTGTCTGCGACGTCTGTTGATAATATCGGTAAGGGAGCGGCACAATGACGCAATGGGCTTATTTGCACCGCCGTTCCATTTTGTTTGCGCTCAGTATGATTGCCATCGCCGGCTTCTTTGAAATCTACAATACGCCGGTCAGTCTGTTTCCTCAGGTGACCTTTCCGAGAGTAGTTATTAATCTCAATGCCGGTGACATGCCGGCCGAGCGCATGGCCATTCAGGTGACCTGGCCGGTGGAAGAGGCTGTACGGGCGGTGCCGGGTGTTTTGACCGTACGCTCTGCGACCAGTCGCGGCAGCGCCGATATTTCCATTAATTTTAACTGGGGCACCGATATGGTGTCGGCCATGTTGCAGGTTGCCTCGGCCATTAATCAAATTCGTTCAACGCTACCCACAGCCTTGGCATTTGGCGTCAAACGCATGGATCCCACGATATTTCCGGTGCTCGGTTACAGTCTGACATCCGGCGTGCATAGCCTGGTCGAACTCCGGGATATGGCGCTCTATCAAATCAGACCGATCCTGTCGGCTATTCCCGGCGTTGCCAAAGTGGATGTACTGGGCGGCGCGATAGCGGAATACCAGGTGCTGGTCGACCCGGCGCGAATTAATGCGTTAGGTTTAAGTCTGAATGACATTGCCACTTCCTTGTCGGCAGCCAACGTGATCCAGGCGGTAGGCCGATTGGAGCAAAACTATAAACTGTATCTGCTACTCGCCAATACCCAGTTTCAGGGTTCGGAACAAATTTCGCAGACTATTTTACGCAGCGGCCAGAATGGACTGGTCTATCTTGGCGATGTCGCGCAGGTCGTTAAAACCACCGCACCCCAGTGGCAGAGGATAACCGCCGAGGGCCGCGATGCCGTCCTGTTTCAAATTAACCAACAACCCGGTAGCAGCACGGTTGAAATTGCCCGCAACGCACAATCGCAACTGGAACTCATCAAACAGAAGCTCCCTGCCGGCATTAAAATCGCCAAATGGTATGACCAAAGCGATTTAATTGTAGCCTCTGCCCTAAGTGTTAGAGAAGCCTTGTTGATTGGCTTAGGATTGGCCATTGTTACCCTGCTGGTGTTCTTACGAAATATCAAGGTCACTTTGATTGCCGCCATTACCGTGCCCATGGCTTTATCGGCGACCGTATTAATCATTCATTTACTGGGGATCGGCTTTAATATTATGACGCTAGGCGGCATGGCGGCAGCTGTAGCGCTAATTATCGATGACGCGATTGTCATGATCGAACATATCATTCGCCGGATGCGGGAAGCGTCCGGGACTTATCAGGAACGGATTCATCTGGCCGTCAACGAATTCAGCAAACCGCTGGCCGGTTCCTCAGCCTCAACCATTATCATTTTTGCGCCATTGGCTTTTTTATCCGGCGTCAGCGGCAGTTTTTTTAAAGCGTTGTCGATCACCATTGCTTCCGCCTTATTCATCTCTTTTATCGTGGCATGGCTGTACGTGCCTTTGCTGGCCGCTCATACCCTGACGCAAAAAGATACCGAACAGGAAGAAAACGGTCCGCTGACACGCTGGTTCCATCAACGCTATCAAAGCCTGTTACAAGTGATGTTGCCAAGGCCTTGGCTGATATTGACCGCGCTGCTTCCGCTGCTGGCCGCCGGTTTCTTTGGCTGGCAACAAACCGGGTCGGGGTTTATGCCGTCCATGGATGAAGGCGGCTTTATTCTCGACTACCGCGCCGCGCCGGGCACTTCGGTATCGGAAACGGATCGCCTCTTGAAACAAGTTGAAAAAATTCTGCACCATACACCTGAAGTGGAGACTTATTCACGCCGCACCGGTAACAGTTTGGGAGGCTTCATGACCGAAGCTAATCAAGGCGACTTTTTTGTGCGCTTAAAGCCTTTGCCCAGGCGCAGTCTGAATGAGGTCATGGATAGCGTTCGAGAGCAGATTGGCATGCAAGTCCCGGGGCTAAGCATTGAACTTGCCAAACTGATGGAAGATATCATCGGTGATTTAACGGCGGTTCCACAACCGATAGAAGTCAAACTGTATTCCAATGATGGCAAATTATTGGAGCAATTAGCGAATAAAATCGCTCCGGCGCTGGCAAAAATACCGGGCGTCGTTGACCTTAACAACGGCGTCATTCCTGCCGGCGATGCGGTAAATATCCGGGTTTTACGGGATAAAGCCGCACTCGAAGGGCTCAGTCCTACCGCCGTCCAGCAGACCCTGAATAATTACCTGGCGGGAACCATTACCACCCAACTACAGGAAGGGCCCAAGATGGTCAACCTACGTGTCTGGATACCGGCAAACGAACGCTCAACGATGCGAGCGCTGGATCATCTGCGCATTCTGGCTCCCAACAGTGCTTCTAATAGTTCCATTAACAGTCATTGGGTGCCGCTTAAACGGATTGCGGAAATCACCACAGAGACCGGACAGGCGCAAATCGCCCGCGATAACTTAAAACGCATGGTGGCCGTTACGGCGCGTATTAGCGGCCGGGATATGGGCTCTGCCATTGCCGATGTCATTAAAACCTTGGATCAGCCCGGCATGTTGCCGAAAGACGTTTATTATGTTCTGGGCGGTTTATATGAACAGCAACGCGTCGCATTTCATGATCTGATTATCGTGTTTATCGCAGCGGTGGCGCTGGTTTTTATCTTGTTGCTGTATTTGTATGAACATTTTCATGTGGCGCTGGCGATGATGCTAACGACCTTATCGGCCGTAGCGGCCGTGTTTGTCGGCTTATGGCTGACGAATACCGAATTGAACATCACCGCGATGATGGGTATGACCATGGTGATCGGCATTGTCACCGAGGTCAGTATCTTTTATTATTCCGAATACCAAAGCCTGCCTGCTTCAGAGGTTGGCGTTCAACGCATGATTACAGCCGGTAACAACCGTATGCGCCCGATTGCCATGACCACCGTGGCCGCAATTCTTGCACTCATGCCGTTGGCATTGGGCATAGGCGCGGGTTCGGAAATGCTGCAGCCGCTGGCGATTGCCATTGTATCCGGACTTATTGTCCAGATACCGCTGGTACTCATGGTATTGCCTGGTTTCTTAGTGCTTTTCAACCAGTTAAAACAATAGTCAATCCAGGTTGAAGCCAATGCCGTGTATAAAGGTGGTTGCTTATTAGGGGGCGACACACAATTCGGAATATAAACCCCTATTTTCCACTCAATCTGCAACTTTCACCCTAATTCAAGGGTTCGAAAAAACGTACGTTTTATCAAACTGAATTATTCCTTCGGCTTTCCATCTAAAAAGCCCAATTATTCGGTATCATAAACTGGTTTCTTGATTCAAAGTCCATAATTCATACTCATCAATGAGTATTCAAAACTTATGGATAAAGCTAAAAACTACTCCTGCTCTTGTTTGCACACAATGTGAGCCCTGAGCGATGTTTGCAGGCTGTTTGCAAATAATGCGGGCTCATTCTCATTTAATTCGGGCCGAAGGCATCGGATATTTGCAATTAATTCGGGCCAAAAAAACGGATGTTTGCAGTTCCTATGGATTATGTTTGCAGACCGCTACAGGTAACTGACACAAACTCCAGACACAGCACCAGTTTCTTTCCATAAATCAAAATCAGGGAAACGTTCCGGTTGACCGAAACCCGCATCGATACGCATCAATTGAAGTTCCAATTGCTTATCGATTGACTCCGCC
>JALNYY010000122.1 GCA_023229605.1 Methylobacter sp. | reverse complement strand
CCGCTGGACCGCGTAGGGCTTTATGTGCCAGGCGGTAAAGCCGCCTACCCGTCCTCGGTGCTGATGAATGCGATACCGGCCAAAGTCGCAGGCGTCGGCGAATTGATCATGGTCGTACCCGCGCCTCATGGCGAAACCAATCAACTGGTGCTGGCGGCCGCTTATCTGGCCGGTGTAGACCGTGTGTTTACGATGGGCGGGGCGCAGGCTGTGGCCGCGTTGGCTTACGGCACGGAAACCGTTCCTGCTGTGGCGAAAATTGTCGGCCCCGGCAATATCTACGTCGCTACCGCCAAAAAACTGGTGTTCGGCCAAGTCGGCATCGACATGATTGCCGGCCCTTCGGAAATCCTGATCATCTGCGACGGAAAAACCAATCCCGACTGGATTGCGATGGACCTGTTTTCGCAGGCGGAACATGACGAAAACGCCCAGTCCATATTGATCAGTCCCGATGCAGCTTACCTGGATGCTGTCGAGCAAAGCATCAATCGCTTATTACCGACCATGGAACGCGCCGAAATCATCAGGACATCGCTGACGACACGCGGTGCATTGATCAAGGTCAGCGACCTAAACGCCGCCGCCGATGTGGTCAATATTATTGCGCCCGAACATCTGGAGCTCTCGGTTGAAGACCCGGAAGCCTTGTGCAAAAACATTCGTCACGCAGGCGCTATTTTCATGGGCCGCTATACCGCCGAAGCCTTGGGCGATTACTGCGCAGGGCCTAATCATGTGTTACCGACCTCCAGCACGGCGCGGTTTTCTTCGCCGCTGGGAGTTTACGATTTCCAAAAACGCTCCAGCTTGATCAATTGTTCCGAAGCGGGTGCCGATACGCTGGGTAAAACCGCCTCGCTATTGGCTCGGGGCGAAAGCCTGACCGCCCATGCGCGATCTGCAGAATTCAGGATAAAACCAGGCTAAAAGAAGACGAAGGGCCAAGGGCGAAAAGAACCATCCGCTTACACTAAGCCTTTCGCCTTTCGCCTTTCGCCTTTCGCCTTTCGCCTTTCGCCTTGAACCTCATATATGTCCGAAAATAATCTGCTTTCCTCCCTTTTTAGAAAAGAAGTCCTGGCAATGTCCGCCTATAAAGTTGCAGACGCCACCGGTTTAATTAAACTGGATGCGATGGAGAACCCCTACAGCTGGCCTGAAGCCATCAAGACAAACTGGCTGGAAGCATTGAAAGACTGCCCGCTGAACCGCTATCCCGACCCTGAAGCCAGGCATCTGACTGCAACCATCAAACGCCTGAATCAAATACCCGATCAGTTCGATGTGCTGCTGGGCAACGGCTCCGATGAAATCATCCAGTTACTGTTGATGGCGCTGCCTTCCAATGCCTGCGTGTTGGCGCCGGACCCCGGCTTTGTGATGTATAAACAGTTGAGTCTTTGCCTCGGGCTAAACTACCACGGCATTCCGTTGCTTGCAGGCAGCTTTGACCTGGATTTACCGGCCATGCTGGCTGCGATAGAACAGCACCAGCCTTCGATCATTTTCCTGGCCTACCCCAACAACCCTACCGGAAATTTATTTAGCGAAGCGTCGATTCGGGACATCATTACGACCGCCAAGGGCTTGGTGGTGATCGATGAAGCCTATTCGCCTTTTGCCGACGCCAGTTTTATCGGCAGCCTGGGGCAATACGCCAACCTGTTGGTGATGCGCACCGTATCGAAACTGGGTCTTGCGGGTTTACGTCTCGGCTACATCGCAGGAATTCCGAACATCATTGAACAACTCCATAAAATCCGCCTGCCTTACAATATCAATGTTCTTACCCAGATAAGCGCGGACTTTGCCCTGTCCAACAAAGCCTTATTCGATCAGCAAACGCAACAAATTTGCGCTGAACGGTCGATCGTCTTTAACCGGCTTAACGCACTGGCTGGCATTACCGCCTATCCCAGCGCGGCTAATTTTATTCTGTTTAGAACCCCCGAAAATCGGGCGGCTGAAATCTTCGCTTCAATAAAACAGCAGGGCGTTTTAATTAAAAACCTTAGCGCCCAAGGCGGCTTGCTGGCCGATTGCCTGCGGGTGACCATAGGCAAACCGGAAGAAAATGCAGCATTTATTGCCGCATTAATAAAAAGCCTGAGCACTCTATAGTCAAAATAAGCAGCCTCTCAAGTCATCGAACACACGCTGTTTATATAAAAAATTCAACCTCGTTATCGCACACCCAAAAATAACAATCTTTTTAATATCATAGCCTTGTGAATCATGTAATTACATCAAGCTATGTATAATACATAACAAACGCCAAAACCTGCGGCATAAGCACTTCAAATCTTATGAGCTCTAATGGTATATTGGCGGTGAAAAATAATGCGCCCTTAAGAGGCGCAGACCTAATCAGGAGAGTTCTATAATGAATAATAAAGGCGTCGATCAATCCAAACGCCAGTTTTTAACCTCGGCCTTGACCGTGGTTGGCGCAGTCGGCACAGGCTATTTGGCTGTCCCTTTTCTTGCTCAAATGCAACCTAGCGCCAAGGCCATGGCGGCCGGCGCTCCTGTTGAAGTTGATATCAGCAAAATGGAATCAGGCCAGTTAATCAGGGTCGCATGGCGAGGCAAACCGGTTTGGATACTCAACAGGACCACCGAGGTTCTTGACACGCTAAAAACGCTGGACAATGAGCTCAGAGATCCTCTTTCAGTGGAATCCATACAACCGGAGTCCAGCAAAAACTCTGTGCGCTCGATTAAACCGGAAATTTTTGTCGCTGTGGGTTTGTGTACTCACTTGGGCTGCTCACCTACGTTTCGTCCTGAAATAGCTCCCACCGATCTTGGCGAAAAGTGGAAAGGGGGGTTTTTCTGTCCGTGCCACGGTTCCTGGTTTGACTTGGCCGGCCGCGTTTATCGCGGTGTACCGGCGCCAACTAACCTGGAAATCCCCCCTTACCGCTATATTACCGATACACAACTGATTATTGGTGAATCTGCAGAGGAAGCCGCATGAAACGTAGCCGCATAACTGAATGTAACGATTGGTTTTTGGAGCGTTTTCCGCTGACCAAACTCTGGAATGAACACATGACGCATTACTATGCGCCTAAAAACTTCAATTTCTGGTATTTTTTCGGCTCACTGGCTTTGCTGGTGCTGGTTAACCAGATCCTGACCGGTATATTTTTAACGATGAACTATAAACCGGATGCCAAACTGGCATTCGATTCCGTAGAATACATCATGCGCGATGTGAACTGGGGCTGGCTGATCCGCTACATGCACTCTACCGGTTCATCGGCGTTTTTTATCGTTGTTTATCTGCACATGTTCAGGGGCTTGCTTTACGGTTCGTTCAAACATCCTCGCGAACTGGTCTGGATTTTCGGCATGCTGTTGTTTGTCGCCTTGATGGCTGAAGCGTTCATGGGCTATCTGCTGCCTTG
Organism: Methylobacter sp.; assembly: GCA_023229605.1. Lineage (GTDB taxonomy): Bacteria > Pseudomonadota > Gammaproteobacteria > Methylococcales > Methylomonadaceae > Methylobacter_A. Next base: position 9,876 of record JALNYY010000122.1, on the reverse strand, counting down.
GGGACAAATGTCATACTGGGGAGCGCAGGTTATTATCTCGCTGTTCAGCGCCATTCCTGTGATCGGCGACGACCTGTCGCTATGGCTCAGGGGCGACTATGTGGTTTCCGATGCGACCTTGAACCGTTTCTTTGCCTTTCATGTTATCGCTGTGCCGCTGGCTTTGGTCATGCTGGTGTTTCTGCACATCGTGGCCTTGCATGAAGTGGGTTCCAACAACCCTGACGGCATTGAAATCAAGGATTCCAAAGACCCATGGGGCCACCCTGTCGACGGCATTCCTTTCCATCCCTACTACACCGTTAAAGACATCGTCGGCGTAGCCGTGTTTATGTTGTTTTTCGCCACGGTCATTTTTTACATGCCGGAAATGGGCGGTTACTTCCTTGAGCATGCAAACTTTATCCCTGCGGACCCGATGAAAACCCCGGAACACATAGCACCGGTCTGGTATTTCACGCCTTTCTATGCCATCTTGAGGGCGATCCCTGACAAATTTGCCGGGGTTATCGGCATGGGCGGCGCGATAGTCGTGTTGTTCCTGTTGCCTTGGCTGGATCGCAGCCCGGTCAAATCGATTCGTTACCGCGGCGGCATTTATAAAAAATCCTTATTACTGTTTGTAATCAGTTTCCTGGCGCTTGGCTATTTGGGTACGCAACCGGCAACGCCGACTGCAACGATGTTTGCGCGCATCTTCACCGCGATTTACTTCGGTTTCTTCCTGTTAATGCCGCTTTATACACGGTGGGAAAAAACCAAGCCGTTGCCGAAACGCTTAACTACAGTACATAGTATTGAGGAGCAATTGCCCGCGTTAATTGAGGAAATTACCGTATTAAAACCGGCAACTACTGAAATTGGCCATACTGCTTTTAAAGGCTCATCTTTTACCAGGCAACCTAATCCCGAAGGCATAAAAAACGTTATCAGTCGGTTAGCAAAAAAAGTAATAGGGAGTCTGGATTAATATGAAAAATTTAACGGCATTACTTTTATTGTTATTACTGTCTTTTGAGGTTGCCGCCTCGAAAGGTATTGAGCTGAAAGAAGCAAGTATTGATCTTTCCGATAACGCATCATTGGAACGCGGCGCCAAACACTTTGTCACCTACTGTCTTGGCTGCCATTCTGTCAAGCATATCCGCTACTTGCGTATCGCCCTTGACGTCGATATTGACCAAAAAAAGATGTTAAAAGACATTGCTCCGGAAGGAGCCAATATCTACGATCAGCTGCACAGCGCCATGAACAAGCATGATGCGGAAAAATGGTTTGGCACTCAACCGCCTGACTTGTCTTTGATTGCCCGCTCTCGCGGTGCCGATTGGCTGTACAGCTATTTGAAAGGTTTTTATGTCGATAAAAACAGGCCTTTCGGCGTAAACAACACGATTTTTGAAGATGTCGCGATGCCTAATGTGCTGTGGCAATTGCAAGGTGAACAGCATGCGGAGCTTAAAAAAACCATATGGGGCGACGAATACACCAAGTTGGTTATTAAAGAACCGGGTACATTGTCCGAAGGAGAATTTGATATTTTCGTCAATGACCTGGTTAATTTCCTGGTGTATGTCGGTGAGCCGGTGCAGCTTGAAAGGCAGCGTATCGGAAAATACGTGATATTTTTTATTTTAATGTTTTTAGTTGTTGCTTATCTGTTGAAGAAAGAATACTGGCAGGACGTCCATTAATTCCTGAAAGCGGCGCTAATAGGGTTATATAGTGCCCTATAAAACATGCCGACGACTGGTCGAACAATTGCCCTTTCAATATCCGCATTGACCGCATCCATCTGGGTTACGCAGGAGCAATTGCGAAGGACCGAAGCGCATCGTTCACGATTGATTCGCTTCGGTCCTTGGCACATCCGATGGACTAACAACTGTAAATAAAAACCTCGCCAACCATGCTATAATGCCCTTTTTATAGTCCTAAACGTCTTAAAGAGGTTGTTATTCGTGACAAATATTAATACTCGTAAATCTGTAATGACGCTTTTCTCATCTCCAACATGCGCGATGAGCCACTGCGCCCGGTTTGTTTTACACGAGAAAGGGGTTGTCGCAGACATAGAATATTATGACCCGACCGAACCGCCTGAGGATTTACTTGAGCTTAATCCTAACGGCACGTCACCGACACTGATTGAACGCGATCTGGTTCTTTATGACTCGCGCATCATCATGGAATATTTGGACGAACGCTTTCCGCACCCCCCTTTACACCAAATGGACCCGGTTTCACGGGCTAATGCCAGAATGCTGATCAAACGCATAGATCAGGACTGGTACCAGTTACTGGACGAGATTTTATTTTCCGGCGAGAAAAAATCCGCCCGCGCCAAAAAAATGCTTAGAGAGAGCATCTTGTCCGCCGAGCCTATTTTTGCGGCCAGGCCTTTTTTTATGAGTGATGAGTTTTCGCTGATAGATTGCGTCATCGGACCCTTGTTATGGCGTCTGCCCAGCATAGGCATCGACATCTCGACACCCAGCGAAGCAATCACCAATTATGCCCAACGCATATTCAACAGAGCCGCATTCAAGCGCAGTCTTAGCGAGGCTGAAAAAGAAATGATCGAGCCTTTAAAATAATGACTTCTCTAAAGCCCTATTTAATTCGTTCGATATACGAGTGGATTATTGACAACAGCCTGACGCCGCATCTACTGGTGGATGCAGAAAATACCAGCGCGATTTTACCGACAGACTTTATTGAAGACGGCAAGATCATTTTAAATATAAGACCGGAAGCAATACAGGGGCTTTCCCTAGGCAACGAAGAAATTGAATTTAACGCCCGGTTTAGCGGGAAACCAATGCACATAGTCACCCCAGTGGCCGCAGTGTTGGCAATCTACGCCAAAGAGAACGGCAAAGGCATGATCTTCGATCCCGAAGACAATGAGGACGATGAGCCGCCACCGCCGGAAAAAAAACCGCCCGCCAAACCAAATTTACGTATTGTAAAATAACCTTGATTCTTGCTATGTCCGGTGCCTGGACATAGCAATCCCTTCGCCTTTTCCCGCGCATCAAAATCATTTCTGCGGTCCCGCATAACGGCTACGCGCCTATAAATTCAATCCTGAACTTAATCCCCGCCCCTTAATTTTTTTGTTATCGGTTAATCTTTTTAGTTGTATAGTGCAAATCTTATCCGGAAAAGGCAGGCTTTTTAGATAGCCCGCCAAACAGATAGTCTAACCTTACCCCAAGAGGTGAATCATGAACTCACTACAGCAATCCCTTACCGTATGTTTCTTTCTGGCTGCGTTTTTAACATTACCGGTTTCAGCGGCAGACATAGCGTCAGGAGAGCAAAAAGCAGAAACCTGCGCCAGCTGTCATGGCCCCAAAGGCCATAGCAGCAACGCGCAGTGGCCCAACCTGGCGGCGCAACAATCGACCTACCTGACCAACCAACTCAAAGCATTCAAGACTGGAGACCGCATCAATATTATGATGCAATCCATGACAGCCAACCTGAGCAATGAAGACATAGCCAACCTTGCCGCTTATTTTTCCAGCCAGAAACCCGCCAAAGCCGGCGGCGATCCGGCATTGGCAAAATCAGGCGAATCCAAAGCAGGCATGTGCCTGGGATGCCACGGCTCCACAGCCCAGGGTAACGGCCAATTTCCAAGACTTGCCGGGCAACATCCCGAATACCTGGAGCAACAGTTGAAGGCATTCAAAACCGGTTCACGTAAAAGCGGACCGATGCAAGCCATTACCGCCAACCTGCCCGAGGCTGATTTTAAAGCATTAGCGGCTTATTTTGGGTCGTTGTAGCCGTTGTAAGCTCCTTTATCGCGAGGACACGAAGTTCCACCTTATCTTCGTGTCTTCGTGGCGTTATGTCTTGAGCTGATGCTGCCTCTCCAGTGAACAGGATGTGATCACACCTCTTTAAATAAAATGGTTAACTTTAGCCGGCGCGGCAAATGCTTTATCATTAGCGCATTAAAAATTAAAAGCCCCAAGGGCTACCTATAAAAATAATGAGCCGCCATTCACAAGCCACAACCGACCGCAATTTATCCCTGATCTTCCTGTTTGCCGCGACCTTGTTTACCAGTGCGTCGCTGATGTTTGTACTGCAACCGCTGTTCGGAAAGATTTTATTACCGTTACTGGGCGGTTCGCCTGCGGTCTGGAACACCTGCATGGTGTTTTACCAGAGTATTCTGTTTCTCGGTTATCTTTACGCGCATTATCTTTCCACACGCTACAGCCGACACCGCCAAATCCAGATCCATGCGGCAGTCATACTGATCAGTTTCTTGGCGCTGCCTTTAGCCCTGCCTGAAAACACCGCCCCGCCGACCGACAGCAATCCGACCTTCTGGCTGTTCTGGACTTTATTCCTGGCTATCGGCCTGCCTTTTTTCGTGGTCTCCACAACCGCGCCATTGATTCAAAAATGGTTCGCCCATGTCGGCCACCATACCAGCCATGACCCTTATTATCTCTATGCGGCCAGCAACACCGGCAGCCTGATTGCATTGCTGAGCTACCCGTTCCTGCTTGAACCCAATATCGGGCTGGCTAACCAGAAAAGTTACTGGGGTGTCGGCTATCTGCTGCTTTGCCTGTTGATTGCAGGCTGCGCTTTTGCGCTATGGAAAAACCGGCAAGCAACCGAGCAGCAACATGAGGACGTAAATGCCGTTGCCGACGAAAACAACCTCAGCCTAGCCACGAAGTTGCACTGGCTGGCTTTGGCTTTCGTGCCGTCCAGCCTGTTGCTGGGCCTGACCAATTTCATCAGCACCGATATTGCCTCGGTGCCGTTGCTGTGGATCATCCCGCTGACGCTGTACTTATTGTCTTTTGTGATCGTTTTTTCCAAATGGAACGACAAAATTCATCCGATAATGGTGAAACTGCAACCGATTTTCCTGTTGCCGTTTATCGCCTATGCGTTCATTAATCCGGCGGATTTGCCTTATTGGGCTTACCTGATTTTGCACCTGATCGCTTTTTTCTTTGCGGTGATGGTCTGCCACGGCGAACTGGCTAAACTAAGGCCGCATACCCGGCATTTAACAAACTTCTACCTGATCATGTCGTTTGCGGGCATGTTGGGCGGCATGTTCAACACCTTTGTCGCGCCGTTTGTGTTCAATGCGGTTTACGAATACCCGATCATGATTGTTGCGGCCCTGCTGCTGCGCCCCGGGCTGAAACCGTCATTGAACACCGGATTAGCGTTGCAGATAATAACCCCTGCCCTGCTGGTTATCGCCGGGATTATTCTTCATGCGGCCGTCGATGATTTGCTCCAGTATTTCGACGCCATCGTCATCGGCCTGATAGGCTTGACCTTGTTGACCTACCTGCTCAGAGCGCGACCGGTCGGCTTCGCGTTAATGACCGGCGCGATTATTTTCCTTGCGCTCGGCTTGCATGGCCTGTCATCGCATACGTTGTATCAGGAACGCACTTTTTTTGGCGTGCTTGCCGTAAGGGTAGCTGTGTTAACCGATGAACAAGGCAAGCCTGAAATCTATCACGAACTGTTCCACGGCACGACCAAACACGGGGCGCAGCGTCTGGCCGCAAACTTAAGCAAAATACCGCTGACCTATTACAGCCGCCCGGGGCCTATGGGGCAACTGTTTAAGGAATACGACAATACCGATCAAGCCTGGAATATCGGCGTGGTCGGACTGGGCGCGGGCGCGTTAACCTGTTATGTCAAAGACCAGCAAAACTGGACGCTGTACGAAATCGATCCGCTGGTGGTCGACATCGCCGGCAACCCGGCCTATTTCACCTACCTGAGCCAATGCGCCCGCAACGCCGCGATACGCATCGGCGACGCCCGCTTGTCTCTGGAAAAAGAGCCGGACCAGCATTTTGATCTATTAATCATGGATGCGTTCAGTTCCGACTCGGTGCCGACCCACCTGCTGACCAAGGAAGCGCTGGAACTTTATTTCAAGAAACTCAAACCGGGCGGCATACTGGCCTTCCACATGACCAACCGCCATTTGTCGCTGAAGAAAGTATTGTCGATTAATGCGGAAGCCTTGCACTTGGCCGCGCTGATTCAGGAATTCAAGCCGCAACAAGACATCCCGCTGGTGGTTGCGACCGACTGGGTGGTCATGGCGAAACATGCCGAAACACTGGAACCGCTACGCCTGAGCCGCCTCGGCAACTGGCAAAAAATGCCTTTATATTTTGATATGAAGCCGTGGACGGATGACTTCACCAATATTGTCAGTATATGGAAATAGAAAGCAATGCCTCAATTATCAAGCTATGCGCAATTAAAAAAATTACGCACGGTGTTGGCAATCGCGCAAGGGACGAAGCTGTTATCCACGCTGCACAAGGAAGCCGAAGAAACGGTTTCTCATGACCAGGCCAAGCGCGTGACCTACATGACGGAATTATTTTCCCGCATTCACCGCGAAATATTCAGCGACTGGAAAGAACAGGCGACCGTCAACCATCGCCCCGGAGTCATAACCGATGCTGCCAAGCGCAAAGCCTTCCGCGAAGCCATCGAATGCCTGGTGTTAAACGATGAAAATAATGTCGACAGCGCTATTTTCGATAACAATGGCTTTGTGATGCATACCGAAAACATCGGCGAACGCTTGGCGCGGTTTTATCGACAAATGCGTAGCGTTCGCCCGTTTTCCTACGGCAACCGCCTGACCCTGGATTTTTTCATGACCGCCTTGGGCAATTTGCCCGCCTTTAAAAGCTGCTATGAGCCAGGCATTGATTTCAGGCGCCTGGAATCGGCTGATGCGATCGCGCTTCATGACACTCAAAGCCCGCATCAAGCGGTAACCGTGGCTTTTCAACACGCGCTCGATCCAACCCGCACCCAAAGCTTAAACAACATCGCGAACGGTTACGGCCAATGGCCCGAAAATAAAACTTTCATCTTCGGCATTCCGTTTTTATCGCAAAAAACCGCCGACGGCATTGAATGCCTGGTTTCCGTTAACGGCGGCCTGGTGCCATACGCGAGCATTCAAAAAGAGCTCTTCCTTGCCGGCAAGCATTTAGCCGATTATCCCCGCAGTGCGGCGGATAATGTGATCGGTTACTTGCCGAACACCGAAGCCTTGCGCGCGCCGGGCAAACACGACATCGACGGCATCAGCATCGATGCCGACGGCGCAGCGCCGCTATTTTGCCTGGATATTAATTTGTTGACCGGCTTGCGCTCGCCCGCGCATACCGAGTTGATGGAATTGTTGCGCCGTTGCGTAGGCGACAATGCCGGCATTTTCGATTTGGTAAGCCGGCACGGCTTAAAAGACGCCATGATGCTGGCGTCCGATGGCGATGAACGCCTGGTGCGGGCGGTGGAGATTGCCTATGACCAATTAAGCGTCATCATTGAAAAACTGGAGCTGGCAAAACAGGCGATTTTTGCAGGTAAAACGCCAGATCCCCAGCCCAAGTTATTTATGTCGATGGGCGGCGCAGGCTCCGGTAAAACGGCGGTCGAAGAAATTGCCGCCGCCCAATGCGGCGATAATTTCGTGATTACGTCATTGGATGAATTCCGTAAAATAAGCGACTTATACCAGGTGCTGACTGCCGCCAGCCATCACAGCGATGATTATGTGTATGTCGAACCGTTTGCGACCCGTCTGCGTAGTCTGGTCGCGGAACACGCCATCGCGCACGGCTTCAACATTCTTTATGACGGCACGGGCATTCCGTACCAACCGCGCTACACCGCCATCGTCGAACAATTCAAAGCGGCGGGGTTTCAAACGCAAATTACCGCAGTGGATGCGTTCCTGGTAAAACCCGAAGGGCGCGAAGACGAATTACCGCGTTCCGCGGTGGTATGCAGCGTAAAACAACGCTTCGAGAAAACCGGACGCGCGTTGCCGTGGGTGGTCACAATCGATAAACATATTCGCGCACCCGATTCTTTTCTGACCGCGTTGCAACACTCGGCATTGGAAAAAATATCGTTATTTGCCAATGACGGCGACCGCGACAAACATTATTTAGTCGCCGAGAGTTTCGACTTAAGCGATGAGGATATTCGCGCCCTGCACCGCAATCAGTTATCGAGCAGCTTGAGCAACCACTTTAAAACCATTATCGAACGGCATCCGCAGTCCGTTTTAAAGAAATTGGCCAATGATGATCTGGACAGCATCGAACAATGGCTGAAACGCAACCCCGTGTTTAAAGAAAGCAATGTCGGTTATCAAATTTACCGCAACCAAAATCGCTATCGGGGCTTGTTGATTTATAACGTGCGCCGCATGGCCGATTTTGTCGAAAAACGCCAACTCAATCCTAATGCCTCAGGCGAGGAAGGCTTGTTGCATAAATCGGAGAACCTTGCCTTTCATGTTGACCCGCAGGCCAAAGAAGCCTGGATTACCCGCTTGCAGGATGCGCCGTTGCCTTAATCTTAAAAATCGCAGTTGAGCATTCCAAATGGGTAAGTGACGATTAAAACATGCGGCATAAACGCTAGCATTATTTCCCCCTACAGTCCTACTGATTTTTTTAAGTTGCGGAATAGTGATTTCAGAATATAAAGTCATAGCTACACCTTAAGTGGAATCATGTTGGCTAAGAAACATAGCAATATGCTCGTAAATACGCTCAGGCATTTTAGCCTGCTCCCATGCACCCAAGCCAGACGTTACAGCTAATGGCCAAAGTACTACCATACTAACAGCACCGACTACTGCTTTGTCAGCCCAACGACCGGCACCGATTTGAACATTAACAGTGTTGTCAATTTGGTGAAACACAATGTCTAGGGCTGTACTCATCCCAATCATCTTTTTCCATTTACCATGTTTTTCAACTCGAAGTAATATACCTTTCTCTTCTGTTGTGAGTTTTTGATGTTCAAAACCTTCATTGACTAACCAATTCTGAGTTGATGAAATTAAATCTTGGTACAACCCGTGGGGGCAGTGAAAACTTTGCATGTGCATTTGTATATCCTCGATAATTAAAATTTAATGATAAAACTTAAGAATTAATGATAAAACTTAAGAACCAAAGGAGAAAGAGTCTCCAGAAAGCTCTGCAAGCACCAAACGTGCAATCACACAACTAGGCCGAAACAACATCACGCCTAACGCAAATCTCAGCGGCGGAGCGTTAGCAGAGTCCGGTTGATCGTTGTAGGGTTAGGCAATTATGTGCAATCAATAAAACAAACTAAGTTGGACTTTAGTTAGCGCATATTATTTTGACAAAAAGAACCATTCCAAACGCTGTGCGGGTTTCTTTCGCAATTTTCTCGGTTGATAGCCTCGCCACGCATACGCTGGTCGTATGCCTGTATCTTTTGACACTCCAGCTGATTTCCATTATTACACTGCTGTACACGGCAAGCGTACTGCTGTGCGCTGGTAGACAGATAAGGACGGCAAGGATCGTTAGGATTTTCGCCAACAGAAATACAGGCACTATCATTGCCGTTTGCACAAGCTTGCCTAAGTTGCATAATATTCACTGCTGGTTTCATTATGCCGTCAATTTGACGATAGAAATCATCCGCATGCGAAATGTTTACTGCGCAGGAAAAAGCTATTATTACAATCGTGTATAGATTTATTTTCACTGTTTGCTCCTAACTTTGGATAAATGAAAAAGCCTAACTTAAAGTATACACCTTCAGGTGCATATAGCCACACTGGCAATCCGTTAGAGCCAATACTATAGAGCCCCCCTATTGATAGCAACCGTTCCATCAAAAATAAAATACAGCTCCCAAACTACTTGATCAACCTACCCGGTAAAAATCCTTATACCACTCAACAAAATTCCTAATACCGTCTTCCAGCAGCGTGACGGGTTTATAGCCCAAATCATGCACTAAATCGGAAATTTCCGCGTAGGTATCGGGCAC
>JALNYY010000287.1 GCA_023229605.1 Methylobacter sp. | reverse complement strand
CACACCAGTGCCAGCATGATTATAAACAATGTACTTCGTTTTAATGGTTATAGACATAATTTTATGTATTTGTTTATCTGCTTCTAGGAACGGATTTTCGGCTTTCTACGCTTTAATTAAAAGCATGTTGCTCTGATATGGACACACATGTTGTGAAAATCCGGGATCAGGTTACGCGTTAACGCATCACCGTTAATGTTAGGCTATCACCCATTTTTAGAAAAAGTCAAGATATAATATTTTCAATATGAGGTGAGTCTGACACATGCGATGCATCGGCATGTCGCAGCCTTTACTATGAGTTTCCGACAATTGCTCCTGTGTCCATGCAGCCGTCTATTTCATTTTTTGTGTCTGCCGTGGTATTTTTATGTTGCTCACACGGCATCAGTCAATCGGTGGGCTGAGATGATTCGGTTTAATAAATGCTCAACATGAACGATTTGGTTACTTAACTTAATATGATCCCACCGGGCAAAAAACCACTCATTATCATCATCGGTGTTGCGCTGATTGTTGCGGTTTATTTTTTCACTAAACAGCCGAAATTCGTAGATGTCCAAATAGCCACTCTTGAGCAAGGCGAGGTGAGGGCGACGGTGTCCAATACCCGCGTCGGCACGGTTAAAGCCTGTCGGCGCGCTTATCTTGCGCCGGCAACAGGCGGTCAGGTTGCCGAGTTGCACGTCAAGGAAGGCGACATCGTCAAGCAGAACCAGTTGCTGCTGGAAGTATGGAATAAAGACCTGAAAGCGCAGGTCACATTGCAGGAGGCTCAAATCAGGGCTGACCGGGCAACGGCCGAACAAGCCTGCCAGCTTGGAGCGGGCGCCGAGCGCGAGGCTGACCGCATACAGCAGTTGAAAAAGTTCGATCATATTGTTTCTGAAGAGCAGGTCGATATTAAAGCGACCGGGGCGCGGGCCAAACGGGCAACCTGCAACGCCGCTGTTGAAGCCGTCGCCGTCAGCCAGGCCAACCGCGATGCGGCTCAAGCCGCTGTTGAACGCACCCTGGTTGTTGCGCCTTTCGATGGCACAGTCGCTGAAATCAATGCCGAGCTGGGTGAATTTATAACGCCGTCACCGCTCGGTATTCCGACCTTGCCGGCCATAGATTTGCTGGATGTCAGTTGTTTGTATGTGTCCGCGCCGATTGACGAAGTGGATGCGCCGCAGATTAAAACCGGCATGTCCGCCTGCGTGTCGCTGGATGCTTTTGCCGAAAAGCGCTGCTCCGGCACCGTAAGCCGCATAGCCCCCTATGTGTTGGAAAAAGAAAAGCAGGCGCGGACTGTTGAAGTTGAAGTTAAATTAACCGATCCGAAAGATCTTAACGGCTTGCTGCCCGGTTACAGCGCCGATATTGAAGTTTTACTGGCCAGCAAGCCTAAAGCGCTCAGGGTGCCTGCCGAAGCGGTGCTGGAAAATAACCGGGTGTTGTTGATACACGAGGACGGCTTGCTGGAAGAGCGCAGCTTCAAACCGGGCCTGGTCAACTGGAACACCGTGGAAGTGCTGTCGGGCCTGAATGTCGGCGATAAAGTGGTGTTGTCGGTAGGCAGGGAGGGCGTGGTTGCAGGCGCTCATGCCCGCGTACAAAAATGATGCGGTTGGAACATATCCACCGATATTTCCAGGTGGGCGAACAAACCGTTCATGCTTTGAACGACATCAGCCTTACCATCGAAAAAGGCGAATATGTGTCGGTAATGGGGCCATCCGGCTCCGGCAAATCGACATTACTTAATGTGATAGCCTTGCTTGATCAGCCGAGCTCAGGCCGGTATCTGTTAAACGGCCGGCCGGTTACGCAGCTTAGCGAGTTCGCCGCGAAAACATCGGCTTTGTGTTCCAGTTTTTCCATTTGATCCCGCGTTTGTCGGCGGCTGAAAATATTGAAATGCCGATGGTACTGGCGGGCGTAGCGCCTAATGAGCGCAAGCAACGTGTGTTGGAAGCGCTGGCGTCGGTCAGTCTGCAGGACCGGGCCGAACACAGGCCGGATCAGCTTTCCGGCGGACAGCTGCAGCGTGTCGCGATTGCCAGGGCGATGATCATGCGGCCTTCGATTTTATTGGCGGACGAGCCTACCGGTAATCTCGACAGCAAGTCCGGCAAGGAAATCATCGAGTTACTGGAAGGGCTTAACCGGCAGGGTGTAACACTGGTGATTATTACCCATGACCAGAATGTGGGCGACCGGGCGCGGCGGAAAATCCGGATTGTTGACGGGCAGATAGGGTGAGCCGTGGCGGATCAGTCGATAAAAAATGGAACACGGATGACACTGACTTAACTGATTAACGCGGATAAAGGTAAAGATTCACTGAAAAACGATTAAGTCATGTTGTTAAGTATGGGCTGCGTCCTTCATATTTAATAATGAATAACTGATGTTACGCACGAATGGTATTTCTCCCGTTTGCCGCGCCGAGCACCGGAGCTTTTATCGAGAACAGCCCGGTTAGGGGCGCGGCAGGGATGCCGCGCGTCAGCAGAGGGGCAGGA
>JALNYY010000004.1 GCA_023229605.1 Methylobacter sp. | reverse complement strand
GCGCCTTCTTCCAGTACGAACTGCATGCAACCCAGGCAAACCGCGATCAGGGCGATGCCGATAAAATCGATTTTCTGCAACAGCTCCCATTTCGGCTGGTCGATGTCGAGAAACCGCCATACCAGGAAGCAGACCAGCATGCCGGGAAGGATGTTGATTAAAAACAGCAGCTCCCAGCTGTAGGTTTCGGTGAGATAGCCGCCCAGCACCGGCCCGACAGTCGGCGCTATGGTCACAATCAATCCCAGCACGATAGTCATGGCCGGTTGCAGGCGCGGCGGGAATAAAATGAAAATAACGGTAAAGGTCACCGGAATCATCGCGCCGCCAAGAAAACCCTGCAAACAGCGGAACATGATCATGGCCGGCAGATTCCAGGCGAACGCGCAAAGCAGGCTGGCCAGCGTAAAGCCGCCGGCGGACAGCACATATAAATAGCGGGTCGAGAAAACCCGGGCCAGCCAGCCGGACAGGGGGATGATAATGACTTCGGCAATCAGATAAGAGGTTTGCACCCAGGCAATTTCATCCTGTGTGGCGGAAAGGCCCGCCTGTATTTCCTGTAGCGAACTGGCGACGATCTGGATGTCCAGCACCGCCATGAACACGCCAATCGCCATGCTGAAAAAACCGATCCACTGTCCTGTAGTCAGCGGCGTTTCCGTTTGCTGCGGGATTGCTACGCTTGCCATGCGCTTAATGCACTTTTACTTTAACGGCGACCGATAAGCCCGGCTTCAATAACTGGATGTTTGCATTGGCATTAAAAACAATTTTTACCGGTACGCGGCGCACGATTTTGGTGAAGTTTCCGGTGGCATTTTCCGCAGGCAGGATGCTGAATTCGGAACCGCTGGCGGGTGAAAAACTGTCCACTTTGCCTTCCAGATCAAGATCGGGGAAGGCGTCCACTTCAATGGAAACAGGCTGTCCTGGGCGCATGTTTTCCAGTTGGGTTTCCTTGAAATTGGCTTCCACCCAGATGTCTTTATTTTCCACCAGATAGGCCAGCGTAACGCCGGGGCGAACCAGTTGGCCCAGTTGCACGCCGCGATTGCCAATGATGCCGTCTACCGGCGCTCTTACCTGAGTATGATCCAGATCCATCTTCGTCAACGCCAGTTGCGCTTCCGCATTTTTTAAGCGCGCTTCGGTTTCGGTGATCTCAATAGCCAGTGCGGTTAACTGGTTATGTTCGGCCGCCGCCGCAGCCTGAGAACCTCTTAATTCAGCCGCAGCCTGTTTCGACTCCGATTGAACTCTATCAACGGATTGCCTGGCGATAGACCCCCGGTCAATCAGGTTGTGAAACCGCTGCAAATCCTTATGGCTTTGATCCCGTCTGGCTTGCATGGCCGCTATATTGGCTCCGGCGGTTTCTATATGTGATTGCTGGGATGTTTTCAACGCCCGCAGACGCTCAATGTGCGCTATTTCCGCGGTAACATTGGCTTCGGCCTGGGCCACTCTGGCCTTGTAATCCCTGTCGTCAATTGTCAGCAGAACATCATTTTGCTTGACGGCCTGATTGTCGTTAATTAACAGCTGCGTGACGTAGCCAGATACCTTAGGGCTGATTAAAACGATGTTGCTTTTTAAATAAGCGTCGTCCGTCGTTTCATGATAATGGCGGTCAAACAGCCAATAACCGATTCCCGCGATAACAGGAATGCCCAGCAATAAACTCAGTAAAATAGAGCGTGAGTGCGTCATAAAACTACCTTGATAAACTAAACGGTTTAGTTTAGTCTAACCGAACCTCTTTATTTGGCAACAGTTTCTTTCAAAAAATGACCTCAGAATCTACTGACCCCAAGCGTCTGGCTATTATTAGCGGTGCAACCCGCATGTTTTTGGCGCATGGCTACCGTAACGTGAGCATGGAAAAAATCGCCCGGGCTGCGCCCGTTTCCAAGGCCACTCTTTACAACCATTTCGACAGCAAGAATGCCTTGCTGGCGGCGGTCATTTCAGGGTTGTGCGGGTCTTTATTGCAAACCATGACCCAAGCGACTATCGAGTCGGATGATGTGGAAAACAATCTGATCCAAATCGCGACATCCGCAGTGGATCTGATGTATGCCGAAGATGCGCTGGCCATTTACCGGCTGGTGGTCGCGGAAAGCCCCGATTTCCCGGAACTGGGTCAATTGTTTTACCAGAGCGGCCCGCAAGCCGCATTGACGCAGTTGGAAGATTATTTCCGGCGCTTGAATGCGAGCGGCAGCTATAACATCGCCGATCCTGTATTTGCGGCGGATGCATTTTTCAGCATGCTGAAAGGCGATCTGCATTGTCGTTGCCTGTTGTCGAAAACGTTGCGGCCTTCCGCTGACGAAAAAAAACGCCTGGTTTCACAGGTCATTTCTTTTTATATGCGAGGTATTCTCCGTGCTGATGCATAAAAATCGCCTGATTACCGGCCTGATAAGCGGATTAATGATTTTCTCTGTTGCCGGGGCTTCGGCGGAAACGCTGGAAGATGCCTGGGGCAGCGCCATCGAGAATAATCATCAGATCAAGTCGGCAAAAGCCGATACCAGCGCTTCCGAACAGCAGTTGCAGTCGGCCCAGGGGCAGAGAATTCCCGATATTAATGTGAGCAGCGGTTATACCCAGTACAACGAAACGCCGGCAGCCAAGACACAAATAAGCGGGGAAACGGCCCTGTTCAATACGGCTCAGGCCGGGAGCGCGAAAGCTCAGGCGATAGCCTCAGTGCCGGTTTTTACCAGCGGGCGCATCAGCCATAACATCGATGCCGCCGAAGCGTCCTTGCAGGCGGTGCAGTCCAATGAAATCACTTCCGTTTTAAATATCAAAATGCAGGTGGCAGAGGCTTATGTCGCGGTATTACGCGCTGAAAGCGCCTTGCAGGTTGCGCAAAGCCATGTCGACAGCCTGGCCGCGCACAGTAAGGACGTGAATAACCTTTTTGATCAGGGCATGGTTGCCCGCAACGACGTATTGGCGGCGAATGTGGAACTGGTCAACGCCCAGCAGCTGGTTGTGCAGGCGAGCAACCAACTGGACATCGCCCGGTCGCGTTATAATCAGTTATTGGACCGGAACCTTGCCGATGAAGTTAAGCTGACTCACCAGTTCCCGGAAACTCCGCAGGGAGAATTAAACGAACTGAGCAGCAATGCCTTAAAACAGCGTCCGGAATTGGTCGCACTGGCGCAGCAAATAGAGTCGTTGAACCAGCAGGCGCAGAGTGTAAAATCCGGCCTGTTGCCGCAGATCGCTGTCAATGGCGGTTACCAGTATCAGGAAAACCGCTATCAGGCATTTCAAGGCATGTGGATGGCCAATGTCGGCATGGAGTGGAAATTATTTGACGGCAGTTCCGGTCACCGGAGCGATGCGCTTACCCGGCAAGCCATTTCCTTAAAAGAGCAACGCGACGACTTAACCAGCACGATTGGCTTGCAGGTGCGCAAGGCATGGCTGGATGTTCAGGAAACGCAAAAACGCATAGCCGTGACCCGGCAAGCCATCGCGCAAGCCGATGAAAATATGAAAGTCACTGCCGACCGCTATCAGCAGGGCTTGTCTACTAATACCGATGTGCTCAAGGCGGAAGATTTGCGCACGATGATGCACGATAATTTCAACAATGCGAATTATGATGCCACACTAGCCACACTGCATTTGCGGCGCGCGTTAGGTATTTTGTAACCTCAGGTTCCCTTGAAGCCAGGCAGGCCGGAGCATCGAATATGGAAAATAAACCCCGAACATCTACTGTCATCGCGCTGCTTATCAGCGGATTTCTCGTTGCACTGGCCGTCTGGTGGTTAGCGTGGCGCGAGCCGCCTTTTCCCGAAGGACTGGTTCAGGCCAATGGCCGCATCGAGGGCGATCATTACACCGTGGCCGGTAAGTGGTCAGGGCGCGTCACCGAATTGCTGGCCAGGGAAGGCGATCAGGTTGAAAAAGGCCGGATTCTGGTCAAACTGGATGATGTCCAGACCCGCGCCCGGTTGGATCAGGCCAAATCGGCGGTGGATGCCATTAAGGCAAAGCTTACTGCCGCCCGGACATCGCTGTCAGTGTTCAAGAAAAATGTCCCGTTAAAGGTGGAAACGGCTAAAGCGGGAGTGACCCATGCCAATGCAGGCCAGGTTTCCGCCAATGCCACTGAAGAGCAGACGCACAAGGATGCCGAACGGTTTAGCGAATTGTTAAAAAGACAGACGGTGGAAAAACAGCGCACCGAGCAGGCAGAGCTAAGCTGGAAGGTGGCGCGCGCCCAGCACACCACGGCTCAAACCGCCGTCATTCAGGCGGAAAAACTGCTGGCGGAAGCGGAGCTGGGCTGGGATCAGATTAAAGCCCAGGAGGACGAGGTCGCGGCGCTGGCGGCTCAGTTGACACAGGCCGAGGCGGCGCTGGCCGAGGCGCAAAGCGTGCTGGATGATCTTGTTATTCGGGCGCCTGCAACCGGCATGATTACCACCCGCATTGTCGATGTCGGCGAAGTGGTAGCGGCCGGCAACCCGCTGTTTGATATTGTCGACCTGGATCGGTTGTATTTGAAAGTCTATGTGCCGGAAAAGGAAATCGGCAAGGTTCGATTGGGGCTGCCCGCCCGGATTTATACCGATGCATTTCCGGACCAGCCTTTTCCAGCGACGCTCCGTTATATTGCCTCCCAGGCGGAATTTACGCCCAAAGAGGTGCAGACAGCCGATGAGCGGGTCAAGCTGGTGTACGCCGTCAAACTTTATCTGGATGGAAACCCGGATCATCGGTTGACTCCCGGACTGCCCGCTGACGCGGTGATTCGCTGGCAGGAGAGTGCGCTATGGGCGAAACCCCGCTGGTAAAAGAACCTGTCATCAAAATACAGGGGTTCTGCAAAAGTTATAAAAAACAGCTGGCCGTAAAAGGCGTTGACCTGAGTGTCGAGCGCGGCGAAATTTACGGACTGATCGGGCCGGACGGCTCCGGCAAGAGCAGCCTGATGAAGGCGATTGCCGGCGTACTGTCCTTTGAGCAAGGCAAGCTGGAAGTGTTCGGCGTCGAGGTTGATTCCGAGTCGGCCGCAGAGCGCATAAAGGGGCGGCTGGGGTTCATGCCGCAGGGGCTGGGGCTTAATCTCTACGGCGACTTGTCGGTAGAGGAAAATATCGATTTCTTTGCGCAACTGCGTCAGGTAACGGACACCCAGCTTGCCGAACGCAAACATAAACTGCTCAGGATGACCCGGCTGGACAAGTTTCGTGACCGGCCGATGAAAAATCTCTCCGGCGGCATGAAGCAAAAACTGGGACTGGTTTGTACGCTGATCCACGAACCCGAACTGATTATCCTCGATGAGCCCACCACCGGGGTTGATCCGGTTTCGCGCAGGGATTTTTGGGCTATTCTGGCTGAGCTGCTGCGCGAACAGGGCGTTACGGCGCTGGTTTCTACGGCGTATATGGATGAAGCGGCCCGTTTCCACCGGCTTTCCTTGATGTATGGCGGACAAATACTGGCCGCAGGAGAGCCAGGATTTATTTGCCAGCAGGCTCAGGGCAGTCTGGTGGAACTGTCAGCCGAACCGCAGATTCACGCGCTGGATCAGCTTAAAAACCATTATTCCCAGGTGGAAGTCATCGGCTCCCAGTTGCGGGTTTTTGTCGATGACAAATCTTCGGATGAGGCATCAAAAACAGTCTCCGATTTGCTCGTTGGAGTGGAGATTAGAGCCATCAGCGCCTCTGAAGCGGAGCTGGAAGATGCCTTTATTGCCTTGTTGCGCCGGCGGAGGCTGGCCGATCAGAAGACAAACAATCATGCCGTTCCCAGCCTTGATAAGCCGCTGCCGGAAGGTCAGGGCATCGCTATTGAAGCGCGGCAGTTAACCCGCGATTTTGGCCGGTTCCGCGCGGTTGACAGGATCGATTTCAAGGTTCGCCAGGGGGAGATATTCGGCCTGCTGGGAGCCAACGGGGCAGGCAAGACTACCGCCATCAAAATGCTGACCGGCATACTTCCGCCCACCGGCGGCGAAGGGCAGGTGGCGGGCGCCGATATGCGCCATGCAGGGCAGACTATCAAGGAACGCATCGGTTATATGTCGCAGGCATTTTCCCTTTATCTGGATCTGACTGTGCTGGAGAACATCCAGCTCTATGCGCGCATTTATGGCGTTGACAGGGGCGTCATCAGGCAACGCATAGCCTGGGTGATAGACATTGCCGGATTAGCCGATGTCACCGGGCAGCTGGCAGGCAGCCTGCCGATGGGTATCCGTCAGCGGCTGGCGCTGGGTTGCGCGCTGGTTCATCAGCCCGGCGTGCTTTTCCTGGATGAACCCACCTCAGGGGTGGATCCTGTTGGGCGGCGCCACTTCTGGGATATTCTGGTGCACCTTGCCCGCGTGGAACGGGTGGCTATCCTGGTGACTACGCATTACATGAGTGAGGCCGAACATTGCGATCACCTGGCGCTGATGTATGCGGGGCGCATCGTCGCCGACGATTCGCCCGCAAACATGATCCGGGCCTTGCAACAGGAGGCCGGGCAATTGCTTGAGATCGCCACGGATAGCCCGCTGGAAACGCTGGCTTTGCTTGAACAGGCCGGTTTTAAGGGCGTCGCCCTGTTTGGCAAGCATATCCATCTGCTGGCGCTGGATATTGAGGCGGTGGAAAGACAGATTCAGGCCTTGCTGGATAAACAGGGGATTCGGCTGATTGGTTTAACGGCCCATGCGCCTGCGCTGGAGGATGTTTTTGTTTACCGGGTTCTGGCTCTGGAAAATGAGGAGCTGCCGTGAGTTTAACCTGCAGCTGGATGCCTGTTTTTCAGGCTGCCGTGCAGGAACAGGTTGATGGCCTGCCGTACCCAGATATCGATTTCCGCTTCGTCGGGCGTGGGTTCCAGACCGAGTTGTAATTTTAGTAACCGTTCACTGCGCAATGCGCTGAGGAATTGTTCGGCGAGAAAATGAGGATCCATGGCGACAAAATAGTCTACTTTCTGCAGCCGGGCGAAAAACTGCGCGAGATGATTCAGGGTGCGCTGCGGCCCTTGTTCATAGAATTGAATGGCGAGATCGGGGAAGCGTGGCGACTCGCCGACAAGCATGGCGCGCATGCGCACTACGTCCGGTCGCGTGATGCCGTGCAGAAATTGCTTGGCAAAAGAGATCAGCACTTCATCAGGGGAACTTGCCAGAACGTGTTCTTCGGACAGGCTGGTGACGAACCGGTCGCTGCAACGCCTTATCATCGCACCGAACAGTCCGGCCTTGCCGCCGAACTGGCTATAGATGGTTCGCATTGACACGCGCGCTTCTCTGGCGATGGTTTCCAGGCTGAGGTTGCCGTAGCCGTGCTCCAGGAAAAGGCTGGAGGCGGTGTCCAGTAACCGATCGCGGCTTTGAAGCTCCTTTCCTTTGCGAGGTCGTCCGCATTTAATCATGGTGTAGTGCTCACGAAATTAATTGACTCAGACTGTATCATACCTTAAATTAAATGATAATATGTCTTACCATTTTTTTGCTATTAAAGATCAGGGTGTAAAAAGGATGAAAAAAGAAACGCACATGACGGCTGTCATCCACTGTTCAAGTTCACGGAGGGGAACATTCCACACTGCATGGCATCAAACAGCCAGGACATCAAGGCAGCGCACACGAATGAGCCTGCTGGCCGCTGTCACTCTGATGGCGATGGTCGGCTGCGGGGATCATGGCGATCCGGCTTCTAAACAGGGTCCGCTGCCCAATATTAAAATCGCACAGCCGCTGTCGCAAGAAGTCACTGAATGGGATGAATACACGGGCCGCATCGAAGCGGTGAACTCGGTGGACGTGCGCGCGCGGGTGAGCGGCCATCTGGAGAAAGTGAATTTTAAGGCAGGAGACAGGGTGCGGAAAGGCGATCTTTTATTCCAGATCGATCCGAAACCGTTCACCGCGCAACTGAACTACGCCGAAGCTGAACTGGAGCGAGCCAAATCCCGGCTTGAATTGGCAAAAAATGACCTGTCACGCGCCGAGCGTTTGTTTCGCGCCAAGGCAATCTCCGAAGAGGAGCATGATGCCCGCAGCAAGGGGTTGCGCGAAGCCGTTGCGGCAGTTCAGTCTGCTGGGGCCAATGTTTACACGGCGAAGTTGAACCTGGAATATACCCAAGTGCGCTCCCCGATAGACGGTAGGATCGGCCGCGAGTTGATCACCGTCGGCAATGTGGTCAACGGTGGCGGAGGCGATGCAACCTTGCTGACCTTCATCGTTTCCATCGACCCTGTCTATGTTTACGTGGATGCGGACGAGCGTTCGGTACTGAAATACCGTCGTCAGGCTCAGAAAGGGGGCGTAGGCAGTCTTAGTGAGGAACAGACTCCGGTAGAGCTGGCTGTGGCTGATGAGGCTGATTTTCCTCATCAGGGACATCTCGACTACATATCGCCGCGCGAAGATGCGGCCACCGGAACCCTGACGTTGCGGGGCGTGTTCGCCAACCCGGACGAATTGCTGAGTCCCGGCTTTTTTGCCCGGATGCGGGTTCGCGCGAGCGTTCCGTACCCGGCTATTCTGCTTCCTGATCGGGCCATCGGCACGGATCAGGCGCAACGCTTCGTGTGGGTGGTGAATCAGGAAAACCAGGTGGAATACCGCAAAGTGGTTCTCGGCGCCCATATCGGCCAGTCCCGCGTGATCACAGAAGGACTGAAGGCTGAAGAATGGGCGGTTATCGAAGGCATCCAGAAGCTCAAACCGGGCCTCAAGGTGAATCCTGAACGCATCTCGCTCACCGGGCACGATGGAGAGTTGAGGCCATGAACCGGTTCACGCATTTTTTCATCGACCGCCCGATTTTCGCGTCGGTATTATCCATTGTCATTGTCCTGGTCGGGGGGCTTGCACTCATCGGCCTGCCTATTGCCCAATATCCCGAGATCGCGCCACCCACCGTGGTCGTGAGCGCGACCTATCCCGGCGCCAACGCCAAGGTGGTGGCCGAAACCGTGGCGACGCCTATCGAGCAGGAAGTGAACGGCGTCGAGGATATGCTGTATATGTCTTCCCAGTCCACCAACAGCGGCAACATGTCGCTGACCATCACTTTCAAGCCGGGTACGAATCTGGACAAAGCCCAGGTGCTGGTGCAAAACCGGGTGGCTTTGGCCGAACCCAAGCTGCCTCAGGAAGTGAGCCGGCAAGGCATCAGCGTCAAGAAACGCAGCCCCGACTTGAGTCTGGTAGTCAACCTGATTTCCCCGGACAAGCGCTATGACAGCGTTTATTTGAGCAATTATGCGCTGCTGCAACTCAAGGATACCCTGGCGAGGCTGCCGGGGGTGGGCGATATTCTGGTTTTCGGCGCCCGCGACTACAGCATGCGCCTGTGGCTGAATCCTGAGAAGATCGCAGCCCGCAATCTGACCGCCAGCGACGTGATCACTGCCATCCGGGAACAGAATATCCAGGTTGCCGCGGGCGTGGTGGGCCAGCAACCCGCAAAGGAGAGCACGGACTTTCAATATACGGTCAGCACGACGGGACGGCTCATGGAGGCTGAGCAGTTCGCCGACATCGTTATTAAGCAGGGAGCCGATGGACAGGTGACCCGCCTCAAGGATGTGGCCCGCATCGAGCTGGGCGCCAAGGATTACAACTCGGGCCTGTTCCTGGATGGCGACCCTACCGTGGGCCTCGCCATCTTCCAGTTGCCCGGCTCCAACGCCCTGGAAACCAAAAAAGCGGTGGTGGACGCTATGGAAAAGCTCAAGCCGCGCTTCCCCGAAGGGCTTGATTATCTCCTTGTTTATGACACCGTGGTGTTTGTGCAGCAGTCCATCGATGCGGTGATCAAGACCCTGTTCGAGGCCATGCTGCTGGTGGTGCTCGTGGTGGTGATATTTTTGCAGAACTGGCGCGCCACCGTCATTCCGCTGCTTGCGGTGCCGGTGTCTTTGATCGGCGCTTTCGCCGTGATGGCGGCATTGGGCTTGTCGCTTAATACCTTGTCGTTGTTCGGTTTGGTGCTGGCTATCGGTATCGTCGTGGATGACGCCATCGTGGTGGTGGAGAACGTGGAACGCCACATCGCCCTGGGATTATCGGCCAGGGATGCCACCCGAAAGGCTATGGGCGAGGTCGTAGGCCCCATCATTGCCACGGCGCTGGTTCTGGTCGCCGTGTTCGTGCCCACCGCATTTATCACCGGCGTTTCAGGCGCGTTCTACAAACAGTTTGCTTTGACTATCGCAGTTTCCACGGTGATCTCGGCGTTCAACTCGTTGACCTTAAGTCCCGCTTTGTGCGCTTTGCTGCTGGATAGGGCGCACGGCGACAAGGACTGGTTCACTCGGTTGTTCGATCGCCTGTTCGGCCGGTTCTTCGCCGGCTTCAACCGGTTCTTCGATTCGTTTAGCGAAGGCTACGCGCGCCTGGTCGGCAGGCTGATTCGCATGACGGCGGTCGTGCTGGTGGTCTATGCCGGACTCAACGGACTCAACTTGCTGGCCTTTGAAAAAGTGCCAACGGGCTTCATTCCCCAGCAAGACCAGGGTTACCTGGTTTTGTATGCGCAGTTGCCCGATGCGGCCTCGCTGGCGCGTACCCAGGAAGTGGTTCAGCAGGCCACCGGCATTATCCTGGAAACGGAAGGCGTCAAGCATGTGAACGCCTATGCAGGCTGGTCGGTTTTGACCGGCGCCAATCAATCCAATGTCGCCACGATGTTCGCCAGGCTCGATGATTTCGACCGGCGTGCCGGTCATCCTGAGCTTCACGCCGATGCCGTCGTCAAAAGCCTCAAGCAGCGTCTTGCCCAGGTCGGGGATGCATACATTGCCGTGTTTACTCCGCCCCCCATCCGGGGTATGAGTTCGGTGGGCGGTTTCAAATTGCAGATTCAGGATCGCTCCAATGCCGGCATTGACGCGCTGCAGAGCACGGCCAACGACCTCATCGCCAAGGGCAATCAGCAACCGGGCCTGGCCGGGCTGTTTACGACCTTCCGTGCGGGAGTGCCGCAACTTTTCCTGGACGTGGACCGTACCCGGGCCAAGTCTATGGATGTGCCATTGAAAGAAGTGTTCGACACCTTGCAGATCTATCTGGGCTCTATGTATGTCAATGATTTCAACAGCTTTGGCAGAACCTATCAGGTGGTGGCGCAGGCCGATTCGGAGTTTCGCATGAAGCCGGGGGACATCGCCGAGCTGAAGGCGCGGAATCTTCAAGGCGGCATGGTGCCGCTAGGGTCGCTCATGTCGGTTAAGGAAATTACCGGACCCGACAAGATCACGCGTTACAACATGTATCCTGCGGCGGAAATTAACGGCGGCACGTTGCCCGGCATCAGTTCCGGCCAGGCGATTACGATCATGAATAAACTGATGAGCGCAGAGCTGCCGCCGGGATTCGACTTTGAATGGACCGAGCTCAGCCTGCAACAGGTCTTGGCTGGAAACGTCGCCCTGCTGGTTTTTCCGCTGAGCGTGATTTTCGTGTTTTTGGCCTTGGCAGCCATGTATGAAAGCTGGTCGCTGCCGTTTGCAGTAATCCTGATTGTGCCCATGTGCATTCTGTCCTCCCTGGCCGGCGTGTGGCTGTGCGGCATGGACAACAACATCTTCACCCAGATCGGCTTCATCGTACTGGTGGGATTGGCCAGCAAGAACGCCATTCTTATCGTGGAGTTCGCCAAGCGGCGGCAGGAAGGCGGGCTTAACCGTTTCGATGCGGCGGTGGAAGCGGCGCGGATCCGGCTGCGGCCCATTCTGATGACCTCATTCGCCTTTATCATGGGCGTGTTTCCGCTGGTGATAGCCCAAGGGGCGGGGTCGGAATCGCGGCAGCTGCTGGGTACCGCCGTGTTCAGCGGCATGCTGGGCGTGACGTTATTCGGTCTTTTGCTAACGCCGGTGTTCTATGTGGTTGCGCAGGCCCTGGCGCAGCGCTGGCAGGCTTCCCGACACAAGGCTCAGGGTTTGTTGCCCCATGAATCTTCTTCCGGTCCCTACTTATGAACCAAGGAATAAACATGCACTCCGCAGAATTTTGCTCTGTCATGCAACCGGGCAACCCCTTGTTTGTTACGCTTGAGCGCGGCAGAGTTTTTGCGTTGGCCTTCCTCAGCGCGGCGGCACTGAGCGCCTGCGCAGTGGGTCCCGATTATGAGACTCCGGTAACCGATGCCGGGCAGGCTTTTGCCAACGCCGCCCATCCGGAGTTTTCTGCGAAGGGTGTGGACGTGGCATGGTGGAAGCTGTTTGAAGACAAGGAGCTGACCGAGCTTGTCGATAAGACGGTGCTGCATAACCGCGACCTCCAGGCCGCCCGGGCCAATCTTCGTGAGGCGCGGGCTCTCTACCTGGAAGCGGGGCTGAATTTGGCTCCCATTGTGACCTCACACGCCAATTATACTGAGCAAAAACGTAGCGCCGGTGCCTTGAACAACTCGAATTACGCGCCGCGTGAACTGAAACTCTACAGTACGGGGTTCGATGCTACTTGGGAAGTCGACTTTTTTGGCCGCGTGCGCCGTAACGTGGAGGCGAGCAGCGATGAAGTCGATGTGCAGGAAGCCAGTCTTCGGGATCTCGGCGTCAGCCTGATCGCCGAAGTGGCCAGAAACTATTTCGAATTGCGAGGCCTGCAAAATCAGTTGGCCGTGGCGAAAAAGAATGCTGAAAACCAGGCCAAAACGCTGGAAATAACCCAGGTCAGGCTCGAAGGCGGGCGCGGTACCGAACTCGATACGTCGAGGGCAGCAGCCCAGCTCGATTCCACCCTGGCTATCATTCCGCCTTTGGAGAACTTCATTCATCAGGCTATTCACCGGCTCAGCGTACTCACCGGACAGGTTCCGGGCGCTCTGACTGAGAAGCTGCTGCAGTCTGCGCCGTTGCCCAGGATTCCCAAGACCATCCACATCGGCCAGCCTGCGGAGCTGTTGCGCCGCCGCCCCGACATCCGTATCGCCGAGCGGACTCTGGCAGCAGCAACCGCCCGTATCGGCGTAGCGACCGGCGATCTTTTCCCCCGGGTAACTTTTGTCGGCACCATCTCTCTTGAAGCCAGCACTCTGTCGGGAGTCGGTGGCGCAGCCTCGGATGCTTATTCAGTTGGTCCCAAGATCAGTTGGGCCGCCTTTGATCTGGGCCGCGTATATGCCCGCATCAAAGCGGCAGACGCCCGTGCCGAGGCCAGCCTGGCCCAGTACGAGCAGACGGTGCTGAGGGCCTTGGAAGAAACGGAAAACGCTCTGGTGAATTACAACCGGGAGCGGGCCCGACGCGATTTGCTAGCCACGGCGGCTCAGGCCAGCGAAAGAGCCCATAAATTGGCGCACCTTCGCTTTGAGGAAGGAGTGAGCGATTTTTTGACGGTGCTGGATGTCGAATTGCGTTTGCTGCAGGATCAGGACCGGCTGGCCCAGAGCGAAACCGCTACGGCGACGGCGCTGGCAGCTCTTTACAAGGCGTTGGGGGGAGGCTGGGAGTCAAATATCGAGTTGGGTAAAGCCGATAACGCAAATCAGGACAGCGAACAGAGCAGGCAGCGATAACGATTTTTTTGTATGCTTAAACTGATCCGGGCGCATAGAGGTGTTATAAGGTTATAAAAATGGTTTGTGTCCCGATCGGCAGGCCATCTTTGCTGATTCATTTAGCCGTCCCGCCCGCCTACGTTGAAGGATGTTGAAAATAAGGAACTGTCATGAATTTAACCCGTGTCTGGGCGGTAACCTATAAAGAGTGGCGAGAAGTTTTGCGCGACCGGCTGTTTTTTACCATGGCTTTCGTGCTGCCTCTGGTTATATTTTTAGTGCTGGGATGGGGGATTTCCTTCGACGTGGAAAAAATCCCGTTCGCAGTGCTCGATCAGGATAAGACGGCCATGAGCCGCGATTTCCTGCACCGGTTTATTGACTCCCGTTATTTCGATTACAAAGGCGATGTCCGCAGCGACCGCGAATTCGACATTCTGTTGGCGCATAGCGATATCCGCTTTGCCATTATCATACCGCCCCGATTTCAGGAGCGTCTGCTGGCCGGGCAATCGACGCAGGTACAGAGCCTTATCGATGGTGTTTTTCCTTACCGGGCACAGGTGGCGAAGAGTTATGTATCGGCGATTATCGCCAATTTCAATAGTCATTCTTTGGCCGATTATTTAGCCGGAACGCGTGGCATTTCCAGAGAACAGGCTCTTGTTCAAGTGGCTCCCGTTTGGCTTGAACCACGGTATTTGTATAACCAGGCGTTGCGTAGCCAGTGGTCTATGGCATCCGGCTTGATGATGCTGGTGTTGATGGTGACTCCGCCGTTTCTTACTGCGCTGGGGGTGGTGCGGGAAAAGGAAAACGGTTCCATTTACAATATTTATGCCTCCACTATCAGCCGTAGCGAATTTATTCTGGGCAAGTTTCTGCCTTATCTGCTGATTTCCTGTCTGAACATTCTTATTCTTTGGTGGGTGGTCATGAACGTGTTCGGCACCCCTTTCAAAGGCGATCCACTGTTTTATTATGCCGCTTCGGTGATCTATGTGATCTGTACCGCCGGTGTCGGTTTGCTGGTGTCATTGCTGGTTCGAACCCAGGTCGCCGCAGTAATGCTGACTATGGTGATTTCTTTTGTTCCGGCCATGCTGTACTCGGGCCTGCTGGTGCCGATTGAATCAATGGGGCGGGAAACTCAGCTTGAGGCGCATTTGTTCCCGACGCTTTATTATCTGTGCATTTCATGGGGCAGTTTTCTCAAAGGATTGGGTTGGGCCGAACTCTGGTTCGATGTGGCTGCGCTAATGCTCTACGCTATTATCCTTTGGGTTGTCGGCTACCTTAATTTCCACAAAAGGCCGCGGCAATGAACAGCAAACGTTTTCTGTTATGGTGGGATCGCGTCATAGCCATGACCGTTAAAGAGCTGAAACAGTTTTTCCGCGATCCGGTACTGCTTGCCATCATTGTTTATTTTTTTACCGCTGACGTTTATATGGCAGGCGAAGGCATAAAACTGAATCTTCGCAACGCATCGGTGATGGTCATCGAGCATGACCATAGCGCCGCCTCCCGTGAATTGATTTACCGTTTCCGCCCGCCTTATTTTAATGTGAAGGGTGAAATTTCCGCCAAAAAAGAAGCCGAAAATTTGTTAAATAAAGGACAAATCCTGGCTGTGCTGGATATCCCTGAACACTTTCAACGGGACTTGTTACGGGGAAAACCAGTTACAGCTCAATTACAGGTGGATACCAGCAACACCGTGCTGGGCACACTGGCAACCTCATATGCCGCGGAAATTACCGCAGGCTTCGGACGGGACTTTGCGATGCAACGGCTTGGCTTGGACGCCAGGCAGATGGACAGCGTACCCGTTATCGAGGATCGTCATCGGGTGCTGTACAACCCCAACCAGACGGATGGCTGGTTTATGTCGATCTCGGAGCTGTTGACCGTAATCACCATACTGTCGATGATGCTGCCGGCTGCCGCGGCGGTCAGGGAAAAGGAGCGAGGAACCATTGAACAACTGACGGTATCGCCGCTGACGCCGCTTCAGATTCTGCTGCCCAAAATCATCGCCATGAGCCTGGTGATTCTTTTCGGCACAGCGGTTTGTTTATTTCTGATTATTATCCCTGCTTTTCATTTACCGGTTAAAGGGAGTATCGGGCTGTTCTTTGCCGTAACCGCTTTGTACGTATTCGCCACCTCGGGGATTGGCCTGTTCATAGCCACCATCAGCCGTAGTCTGGGCCAGGTGACGATGTTGGTGATTTTGCTGCTAATGCCGATATTGCTGCTTTCCGGCGCATGGACGCCGCCGGAAGCCATGCCGCAAGTCCTCCGCTGGGCCATGACTATTTCTCCCTTGTACTACTTCATTGAAATGGGCTATGCCATTTTGCTCAAGGGCGCGGATATTGGCATTCTAAAGGACTCGCTGCTTGGGTTAACGCTGTTGGGCATAGTCGTTTTCAGCTTCGGCGTGTGGCGCTTTCGGCGGCAGTTTGGATAATTCCCGGCCGCTTGCCCGGTTAAATTTTTGTTTTAGCCTCGCGCTGCTGTTCGCGCGGAGCGACTTTGGCCAGTTCCGCCATCTCCTCGGCCAGAAGATCCAGTATGTCGTCCGCCGATACGATGCCCTCAAGTCCTCCTGCCTGGTTAACAACCGGGATGCGGCGTATTCCCTTGGTGCGCATAAGTCGAATCGTTTCAAAGATGCCTTCTTTTTCCTGCACGCTGACAAGCTGCGGACTCATGATGTCGCCGACGCTGAAATCGTCGAGATCGAGGGAACGGGCGATAATTTCGATGACTATATCGCGGTCTGTCACAATGCCGACCGGCACTCGTTTACCGGTAATTTCATCGACGACCACCAGATCGCCCACATGATACTGACGCATGAGTTGCGCCGCTTCCGGGATGCTCATTTCTCTCGTGGCGAACACTACTTCACGGTTGCAAAATTCACTGATAGGCATCGGTATTTCCTCTCGGCTAGTTACGATCGAACTGAGGTAAAGCTAACATAGAAGCCAGTCTCCGTATAGAACATTTGTAAACAGGCCTAGGAGGGGCCGCCCGGCTATGAAAATAGCGGAGCACTTCATAGGTTCAGGTCATTCAAGAAAAGCGGCAGCCACACTTAATATTTCATGCTTATAGCGGGAAAACCATATAAAATCAGTAAAATTCTAAAACTTAGACTTGTTATGAAAACAAATAATCTTGCAGTCAAAATCAAATGCGTCTTAGTCCTGCTTATTTTGATGGTGATTGAAATTAGCCCGATTCCCATTTTCGCTGTAATCGGGCTGTTTATTGTGCTTTTCAGGCCTCGCTGGTTTGTGGAATTAGTGGATGTTCTTTACGAGAGATAAAGAGTGGTTGGAGGTTGCCTGGAGACACAAGCGGTTTTCGAGTAACCCAACAGAACAGGTTAACAAGGTCATAGATGGATGAGTAACGACAAATTTAATTCATGCCTGATATTCGCCCACCGCGGCGCTAATAAAGAGGCAGCCGAAAATACGCGGGGAGCCTTTGATAAGGCGCTGGAATACGCTATTGACGGCATTGAGACAGATGTTCAATTGAGCCGGGACGGGATACCTGTGCTTTGGCATGACGCTTTTCTGGATAAGCTTGACTATGCCGGCAAGCGTATTGACGATTTCGATTTGGAGCAGCTTGAGCAAATCGATTTTTCCGGCTATTTCAATTCCGATTCGATACCGCCGGAAGGCGTGCTGAGTCTTAGGGAGTTTATCGACACTTATCAGGGGCGTTGCAAGCTGAATATCGAAGTCAAAAATCGCGACTGGGAGTCTCAGGAACGGCAAGAACACAAAATCCTGCAAACTCTGGATGTTGTCGGGACATCAGCCGGAGAGAGTGTTTTTGTTTCCTCATTCAACCTTCCCAGCCTGGTTTTTGCCCATCAATACAGGCCGGGTTTTCCGCTTTTTCATATCTTAACGGATGACCACACCAAGGCCGATATTGAGCAGTTGCTGAAAGAACATGACTTTCTCAGCGGTTATTGCCTGCCCATTGGCATACTTAACAGCTCTATTTGCAAGCTCCTGCGCAAGAACGATAAGAAAATTGGAACCTACACCTGCAATACCATCGCGGAAATCCGCAAGGCATTGAAATTAAAAGTAGACATCATCATGACCGATTGCCCGCAATTGGCATTACAGATGAGGGATAGGTGGATCGGGACTTTGTCCAATTAGCCGGGCATCATTTCGATGCACTCATTTGCGGAGGCGGCATCTATGGAGCCTGGACGGCTTATGATGCCGCCCTGCGCGGCCTGAAAGTCGCTATCGTCGATCAGGGAGACTGGGCATGTGCGACCTCATCGTCCTCAAGTAAACTGATCCACGGCGGCCTGCGCTATCTGGAAACGCTGGATTTCAAACTGGTCAAGAAAGCGTTGCGTGAACGGCAGATGCTTATGAAAGCCGCGCCGCACCGCGTCTGGCCGCTTCGTTTCGGCATTCCTGTTTTTACGGACAGCCGGCTTAACACCATCTTCCTGAAAGCGGGTTTGACGCTGTATGATTTTCTGGCAGGAACCCTCACTACCGGCCAAGCCCATCGCCGTTTCAGCCGAACCCTGTTCTCGGAACGCTTTCCCTGCCTCAATCCGGCATCATTAACCGGCGGTTTTACTTATGCCGACGCACAGACCGATGACGCCCGGTTTGTCCTTGAGTTGATTGATGGCGCCATATCGGCCGGGGCCGTCTGTATCAATTACTGCAAGGTGACGGACTTCATTGAAAATAACGGCCGGATTTGCGGCGCCAAAATCCAGGACAGGGTCGATGGTAAAACAGCAGAGATTTATGCCCGCCAAGTCGTCAACGCGACAGGTCAATGGATAACGGGAAGTGAATGCAGATTATCCAAAGGCGTGCATTTAATCCTGCCCAAGGTGCTGGAAAATGAAGCCCTGCTGTTGACGGCGAAATCCGATGGCCGCGTTTTCTTTATGATTCCGTGGTACGGCCTGACCCTGCTGGGCACCACCGATACCGATTACACCGGTGATATTGAGCATGTCACCGTGTCGGCGGATGAAGTCGATTATCTGCTGACCGAAGCCAACCGGGTATGCAAGTCGGTAAACTGGACGGAGCAGGACATCATCGGCCGATATGCCGGGCTTCGCGTACTGAAGCAGAGCCCAAATGCGGCACTTGCCGATGTCAGCCGCGACTGGGAATCAAGAGTCTCCGGTAACGGTTTGTTAACCTCCATAGGGGGGAAATTCACCTCGGCACGGGAAGATGCAGCCCGGATCGTCGATACGATTTGTGGGAACTTGGCTATCAATGAGCCTTGCAGAACCGACGGCAGGCCGTTCCCGTGGTCGCCGGAAACGGATTACCGGCTATGGTCTGATGCGACCCTGTGCAAAGCGGAGGAACTGGGTATCGATTGTGAAAGCGCGCAATGGCTGATACGGCGGCATGGGAAGAGAGTTGACGGGGTTTTTAGTTTAATCGGGCAAGACTCCGCGTTGGCCAAGCGCATAACACCGTCGCTGCCTTTCATCGCTGCGGATTTAGTGTTCTGCGCCGGCAATGAAATGGTTGTTCATCTGGAAGACTTGCTCAGGCGTCGCATCCCAGTGTTAATCTTGTCGAGAATGACACACGCCCAATTGCGTCATCTCGCCGAAATCACTGCAAACACATTAGGCTGGGATGCGGCCACCTTGAACAACGAACTTGAAACCTGCGCGCGAAAATGGCTGCTCCATTAAGCGCAACGATTGCACTTGATTTAGGAGCGGCTTCGATTAAGGTGGTATAACAATAAAGCGAAGAATGCAGATTGACAGGCCAAATGGGTTCAATAATATTTTAAGCATGTTATAAAGGCACAATTGAGGATTTTCTAAATCCCCGACTCTAGGCATTTTGAAGGAGTAAGCTGGCATGAATAAAACGCCTTACCCGGATGACTGGGCCGATATTGACACGGCGCTCTACAACAGGTCGGTCAAGTTATTCAATGCCGTCAAAAACATGCTGAGCGTCCATCTTGAGCTGCACGCCGATCCTCAGGTTGTTCTGGAAGGTGATATCTTCTTATTCAATCACTTTTCCCGTTTTGAAACGTTCATACCGCAGTTTCTTATCTATGAGAAAACGGGGGCTTACAGTTGCGCCATCGCTTCCAGTGAATTCTTTGACGAGGACACCGTGCTGTCCAGGTATCTTAAGCATGTCGGCGTTTTCCCCCACGATCATGAGCGCTTGTTTGCATTGCTGGCCGGGCAGATTTTACGCGGCCGCAAAGTCATTATTTTTCCTGAAGGCTCCATGGTAAAAGACCGGCGGGTTATCGATAAACGCGGCCAGTACAGTATTCATTCCCGTGTCGGCAACAGGCGCAAGCTTCATACCGGCCCTGCCGTTCTGGGGCAGGGAGTAGAAGCTTTTAAGGCGGCTATCCGGCATGCTCATAAACATAACGATGCCGCTCAGTTGCGGCAATGGAAAGACGCCCTGCAAATCGACAGTCTTGACCAGCTGATCGCGGTAGCGAATAAGCCGACGCTGATGGTTCCCGCCAATATCACTTTTTATCCGATCCGTTCCTCTGAAAACTTGTTGTTCAAGAGTGTCGAACTGTTTTCCGATGGCCTGAGTTTACGGCAATCCGAGGAGTTGTTGATTGAAGGCAATATCATGCTCAAGAATACCGATATGGATATACGCATGGGCGCCCCCGTTAGCCCTTGTTGTGTCTGGGACTGGCGTACCCATTATTTGATGAGCAAGGTCGCTCCGGGGATTAAGGCGATAGATGATGTTTTTACGCTGCATTCCTCGCCTAAAAACTGGAGGCAACGTTTGCTGGGATCGTATTTTATAAAAAATGCCCAATGTTCCCGCGATCAGTACATGGAAGCGATTTATGCCAATGTCACTATCAATTTAAGCCATCTGGCGGCAACGCTGATCATGCATTACATCGGCGAGGGGCAGACGCACATTGAGAAAAACCAGTTTTACAGCGTTCTGTATATCGCCATCAAGCATTTGCAAAACAACACGGCGATCCATCTGCACCGGAGTCTGCTCAATCCCGATGATTACAGTGATCTGCTTAAAGCCGCCAACAAGCGTTTTGATTATTTTATCTGTGCCGCCAAAGAGGCTGGCCTGATTCAGGACAAGGCAAACAGTTACCAGTTCTTGCCCAAACTTTTGGCCGAGTATGACTTTGACAGCATCCGTCTGGAGAATCCGATTGCGGTTTATAATAACGAGGCTGCGCCTCTACGCACGGTTCGCGATACCCTGATCGAGGCTATCAGCGAATTCGCCAGCGTCGACAGCAACAAACTGGCAGCCTGGCATTTTGAAGATGAATGCCGCACCCTGGCCTGGGAAAAACAGGCTTATTCAAACTCTAATTTTCACGAAATCAATCATCTGGAAGTTACAGTTGCCGATCCATCGCCGTTTTTTCTCCAACCGGAACAAGCCAACGGTATCGGCATATTACTGATACACGGTCTGCTGGCCAGCCCTGCTGAATTGAGGGATTATGGCGAATACCTGGCCAAGCAGGGGTATACGGTATTGGGTATCCGGCTGAAAGGCCATGGCACATCGCCCCATGCGTTACGCGACCAAAGTTGGGAAGACTGGTTCGGCTGCGTGCAAAGAGGGTTTAGTATTCTCAAGGCACATTGCCGGCGCATATTCGTCGCCGGATTTTCTACCGGCGGCGCATTGGCGTTGAAACTGGCCGCCGAGCAGCACCATGAAATACTCGGCGTCATTGCCGTTTCCGTGCCGTTAAAATTTGTCAATTCCGCTTTTATGCTGGTGCCGCTGCTGCACGGAACCAATAAACTGGTCGGCTGGGTTTCGGCCTTTGAAGGCGTAAAACCCTTTATTGAGAATAATGCCACTGAGCACCCTAACATCAATTACCGCAATGTGCCGGTCAGGGCTCTGTATGAACTGAGGCTGCTGATAGCGCATATCGATGAACTGTTGCCGGGCATTAGCACGCCGATCCAGATTGTTTATGCCGATCAGGATCCGATTGTTTCGGCTAAAAGTGCACCGGCTATCTTCGATAAACTGGGTTCAAAAAACAAAAAACTCCGTGTCATTAATGCCAACCGCCACGGTATTTTGATGGAAAACATCGGCGGAACCTGGTGCGCCATTGATGATTTTTTAAATGAGCTGCGCGTCGATAATAGTCTTGAAGACATGTACGATTGCACACCCTTGGTGGCGCATGTAGCAAAACAGGGAACAGTCGCCAAAAAACACCTTTAAATCCCGTTATGCCCCGCTGAACACGGTTATCCAGTGGAAAATGCATAACACAAGGAGACAGCATCATGAAACATGTAGTTATCGCAGGGTATTGCAGATCGCCTTTCACGCCGGCGCAAAAAGGCCAGCTGGCTAAAGTCAGGCCGGACGATCTCGCCGCGCAGGTTGTCGAAGGCTTGATCAATGAAACCGGCGTTGATCCGGCGGACATTGAAGACTTAATCTTGGGCTGCGCCTTTCCCGAAGGGGAACAGGGCATGAATCTGGCGCGGTTAATCGTGCATCTTGCCGGGCTGCCCATCACTATAGCGGGCGTCACGCTTAACCGTTTCTGCGGCTCCTCAATGCAGGCCATCCATAACGCGGCGGGTATGATCCAAATGAATGCAGGCGAGGCGTTTATCTGCGCCGGGGTTGAATCCATGAGCCGGGTGCCGATGGGCGGCTTCAATTACCTGCCCAATCCAGGACTTTACAAAGCCTATCCCCAAGCTTATATCGGCATGGGCGAGACGGCGGAAAACCTGGCTTTGCAATATCATATCGACCGCCTGAGCCAGGAAACTTTCGCTGTCAGCAGCCAGCAAAAAGCGGGTGCTGCCCGCCAAAACGGGCTGTTCGCCGGTGAAATCATTCCCATTAAACGCGCCGATGGCGAAACGGTGTCGCAAGATGGCTGCATCAGGCTGGATTCCACGCTCCGGGCATTAGCTGAACTGCAACCGGCCTTCCTTAAAAACGGCAGCGTCACGGCCGGAACCTCTTCGCCGATAACCGATGGCGCAGCCGCCGTGCTGGTGTGCAGCGAGGAATATGCAGACGCTCACGGCCTGGAAAAAATCGCCCGCATCAAGGCCATCGCGGTATCCGGCTGCGCGCCTGAAATCATGGGCATAGGGCCTGTCGGTGCGACCCATAAAGCCTTGCAACGAGCCGGTTTGACCTTGCAGGACATCGATATAGTCGAGCTAAACGAAGCCTTTGCCGCGCAAGCTTTGGCAGTCCTTAAAGACCTGCCGATCCCGCCGGAAAAACTGAATCTGGACGGCGGCGCGATTGCCTTGGGGCATCCTCTGGGCGCGTCAGGCGCAAGGATTACCGGCAAGGCCGCCAGTCTGTTGAAGCGGGAAAACAAGCAGTTTGCGCTTGCCACCCAATGCATCGGCGGCGGTCAGGGCATAGCGACTATTCTGGAGGCTATCTAGTGGACATCAATAACAGCAATATCAGGAAAGTCACGGTGATCGGTGCCGGGGTGATGGGCGCCGGCATCGCCGCCCATGTCGCCAACGCCGGAATCCCCGTCTATTTGCTGGATATAGTGCCTAAGGATGCCGACAACCGAAACGCCATTGCCGAATCGGCCATCGCCAAGATGCTCAAAGCCGAACCTGCGGCGTTCATGCATAAGAACAACGCCCGTCTGGTCACGCCGGGCAATATTGAAGACCATCTTGAATGGCTGAAGGAAGTGGACTGGGTGATTGAGGCGGTCATTGAAGATCCAAATATCAAACGGACGCTTTACCAAAAACTGGATGGCATCTGCCGCCCCGACACCCTGATTTCATCGAACACTTCGACTTTGCCGCTGAAACTGCTGACCCGCGACATGCCGGACAGCTTCAAGCAGCGCTTTATGATCACCCACTTTTTTAATCCGCCCCGCTATATGCGGCTGCTGGAGCTGGTTTCAGGCTCACAGACCCAGCTGGAACTGGTTGATGCCGTCAGCCGTTTTGCCGACATCAGCCTGGGTAAGGACAGCGTTAGCTGCAAGGATACGCCGGGGTTTATCGGCAACCGCATCGGCATCTACTGGCTGCAATGCGGTCTGCTGGAAGCGATCAAGCTGGGTTTGACCGTGGAGCAGGCCGATGCGGTAATGACGGTTTTCGGCATACCGAAAACCGGCGTATTCGGCTTGCTGGATCTGGTCGGACTCGACCTGATTCCGCATATTTTGGACGGCATGGAACTGGCCTTGCCCAAGGAAGATGCATTTCATCAGGTTAATTATCTTCCTCCATTGGTTCAGGCGATGATAGCCGACGGCTACACCGGCAGGAAAGGCAAGGGAGGTTTTTATCGCTTGAATGAAGCCAGCGGAAAGCGCGTCAAGGAATCGATTAACCTGCAAACCCGCGGTTATCAGCCTAGCGAGAAATTCGCTTTGTCGGATTTACCAAAAACGCAGGATGAGATCGACTGCATGGATGCAGGAGGTACGACTCCAAGGATGGAGGAGGTAGAGCAACGCATGGAGCAGTTGCCGAGAGTAACGCAGGGAACGGTTACCGAGAGGGCTTTTTTATCGGGTGACGAGGTAATCTGCCAGTATGCATGGATAGTGCTGTCCAATACCCTGGCTTATAGCGCCAGCCTTATCCCCGAGATTGCCGACGACATCGTCGCCGTCGATACCGCGATGCGCCTTGGCTATAACTGGAAGTACGGGCCGTTCGAGCTGCTGGACCGGATCGGCGTTGACTGGTTCGTTGACCGATTGCTTGCGGAAAACCGCGATGTGCCGTCGTTGCTGGCAAACCGGCACAGCCTGTACAAGGTCGATTCCGGCAAACGCTGGTTTGCCGACTTGTCCGGCAATTATCGGCCCGTCCGCCGGACGGAGGGCATCCTGCTGCTGTCCGACATTAAATTACAGGCTCCGGCAGTGCTGGAAAATCCGTCAGCCAGCCTCTGGGATATTGGCGACGGTGTTGCCTGCCTGGAGTTTCACAGCAAGATGAATACGCTGGACATGGACAGCTTGGCCTTGGTTCGGCAAAGTGTCGAAAAGGTCAAAACGGATTTTTCTGCATTGGTGATTTACAACGACGCCGATAATTTCTCAGCCGGAGCCAATTTAACCTTGCTGGTGCAAGCTATACAAAACCAAAACTGGCCTGCGGTGGAGCAACTGATCAAGCAGGGCCAGCAGACCTATCAGGCATTGAAGTATTCGCCGTTCCCGGTGGTCGGCGCACCATCCGGCCTGGCTCTGGGCGGAGGCTGCGAAATCCTGCTGCATTGCGATGCCATTCAGGCACATGCAGAACTGTATGTTGGCCTCGTAGAGGTTGGCGTGGGTCTGGTTCCGGGCTGGGGCGGCTGCAAGGAGTATTTGCGCCGCTGGCTGGAATTTGCAAGGAGACCGGGCGGCCCGATGCCGGCCATCGCCCAGGCTTTTGAAACGATCGGCATGGCCAAGGTGTCCAAATCGGCGGCGGAAGCCAGGGAGCTGCTGTTTTTGTCCACAACCGACGGCATTACCATGAATAAGGACCGCTTATTGGCTGATGCCAAAGCCAAAGCGCTGAAGCTGGCGCAGGATTATATGCCGCCTAAGCCCTCCAGTTACCCGTTGCCCGGAGCCAGTGCCAAAGCGGCAATGGCTATGGCGATCAACAACTTAAAGCTGGCCGGCAAGATAACGGATTATGACGTGGAAATTTCCGGGCAACTGGCAGACGTGCTCAGTGGCGGTTTGTGCGACATCACCGAGCCTTTAACCGAAGATGACATGCTGAATCTGGAACTGAATGCCTTCCTGCATTTGGTGCAGCAACCGGGTACTCTGGCCAGGCTGGAGCACCTGTTAACAACAGGCAAGCCGTTACGTAATTGATTGAAGGAAACATCCCATGATCTGGTTAATCTCGCTATTCATTATCGCTTGGGTTCTGGCTTACGTCAGGGCATCGCTCCGCTGGACTACGCTGATTCTGGTTGGATGGTTAAGTATCTATACTCTGCAACAGGGGATGAGCGCTGTTTCGATTTTGTTATGGCTTGTTTTCGACCTTATTTTTATCCCGCTCAACCTGCCGTTTATTCGCAAAAGGCTATTCAGCCGTCCGGTTTTCAAGCTGATGCAGCGCATGCTGCCCCGTATGTCGCAAACCGAACGCGAAGCGCTGGAAGCGGGAAATACCTGGTGGGATGCTGAGCTGTTTTCCGGCAACCCCGATTGGAAAGTGCTGCTTGATTTGCCCGCCGCGAAACTGAGCATCGAAGAACAGGCCTTCATCGACGGGCCGGTGGAAACGCTTTGCGGCATGCTGGACGATTGGGACATCACGCATAATCGCCGCGATCTGCCGCCTGAAGTCTGGGACTTTATCAAGCGGCATAAGTTTTGCGGCATGATTATTCCCAAGCGCTACGGTGGCCTGGAGTTTGGCGAGTACGCGCATTCCGAAGTGATCATGAAAATTTCCAGCCGCAGCACGACCGCCGCCGTCACAGTCATGGTGCCCAATTCCTTGGGGCCAGCCAAATTACTGCTGGCCTACGGCACGGAGCAGCAGAAAAACCATTATCTGCCGCGCCTGGCAGCAGGCGAAGAAATCCCGGCGTTTGCCCTGACCGGCCCGCTTGCAGGCAGCGATGCTGGGGCCATGCCCGACACCGGCGTCGTCTGTTATGGCAAATTTGAAGGCAAGGACAAGGTGCTGGGCATTCGTCTCAACTGGGAAAAACGCTACATCACTTTAGGCCCGGTCGCTACGGTGCTGGGTCTGGCATTCAAGCTTTACGACCCGGATCGCCTGATCGGCGACAAGGAAAACATCGGCATTACCGTCGCGCTGATTCCCACTAACACAGAGGGAGTTTCCATCGGCAGGCGCCACTTTCCGCTGGACTCGGCCTTTCAGAACGGCCCGAACTGGGGCAAGGACGTGTTTATCCCGATGGACTGGATTATCGGCGGCGTGGAGCAGGCCGGCAATGGCTGGAAGATGCTGATGCAATGCCTTGCTACCGGCCGGGCGGTTTCATTGCCTGCGCTCAGCACCGGCGCGTCAAAAATGGCCAGCCGCAATACCGGCGCCTATGCCCGTATCCGCAAGCAATTCAATCTGCCGATCGGCGAGTTCGAGGGCATTGAAGAGCCGCTCTCGCGCATAGCCGGTGAAACCTATATTATCGATGCGGCGCGCAAGGTGACTGCCGCCGCGCTGGATGACGGGCAAAAACCGTCGGTCATCTCAGCCATCATCAAATACGAACTCACGGAAAGAATGCGCCGCGTCATTAACGACGCCATGGACATACAAGGCGGCTCCGGCATTTGCCTGGGTCCTAGCAACTATCTGGGGCGGATGTACCAGGTGGTTCCGGTCAGCATTACCGTAGAAGGCGCGAATATCCTGACCCGAACCATGATGATTTTCGGGCAGGGAGCGATACGCTGCCATCCTTACATCCAGAAAGAAATGGAGGCGTTAAGCCAGGCCGATCCTGAAAAAGCCTTGCAGCAGTTTGATGAAGTGCTGTTCAAGCATATCGGTTTTGCCATGCATAATCTGGCCGCAGGTTTGTGGCTGGGGTTGAGCAACGCCCGGTTTGTCGATGTGCCGGGCGATCAGGATACGCGGCGATATTATCGGCAGATTGCAAGATTCAGTGTCGGCTTTGCGCTGGTCACTGATTTTGCCTTGCTGACGCTGGGCGGCTCGCTTAAGCGCAGGGAACGGATCTCCGGGCGTTTTGCCGATGTGCTGAGCAATCTTTACCTGTGTTCCTGCGTGCTGAAAAACTACCAGGATCAGGGCAGCCCCAAAGACGACTTGCCGTTGCTGCATTGGGCCTGCCAGCAAACCCTGCACCGCGCCCAGCAATCCCTGCTGGGTGTTTTTCATGCCTTCCCTGTGCAGATCCCGGCTGTCGTATTAAAGACTATTTTCCGTGCCTTGTTTTTGCGCATCCCGGTTGTCGCATTAAGGGTGCTGCTTTTCCCCAACGGCAAGCCCTATGCGCCGCCAGCCGATCATCTGGTTCACCAGACTGCGGCTTTATTGCTGAAGGATTCGCCATCCCGAGACCGCTTAACCCGCGGTATTTACATTAACCACAAGCCCGATGACACCACCGGCAGAATTGAAGTCGCCTTCCAGGCTGTTCTTGCCGCTGCACCGGCGGAGGCCAAAATCCATGCCGCGCAAAAGCAAAAACAGCTGGCGAACGGCGCGATCTTGGATGTGCTGGATGCGGCGGTAAGCAAGGCAATTATTACCCGGAAAGAAGCCGGGTTGATATTAACTGCCGAGCAGGCCAGACTGGCAGCCATCAGTGTGGACGATTTCAGTCCTGAGCAATTGGGCATAGATTGAGGTAGTTTTATGTATTACATAGTTGAAACCGACAAATCATTTGATCAAGCCGCGATAAACCTTGAATCGGCCGTTATCCAGAACGGCTTCGGGGTGCTGCACATCCACGACTTGGGGGCCGCGCTTCGCAGCAAAGGCATTGCATTCAATGAAGAGTGCAGGATTTTTGAAGTCTGTAATCCGGGGCAGGCTGCAAAAGTTTTATCGGCGGACATGCGCCTGAACATGGCCTTGCCGTGCCGCATTTCGGTATTCACCGAGAAGGGAAAAACGAAAATAGGCCTTATCAAGCCGGTGCAAATGCTTTCGGCGCTGTCTCAGGATGCGGCATTGGCCAAGGTTGCCAAGGAGGTTGAGGAAAAGACCATCAAGATGGTTGATGAGGCGAAATGAAATGGCAACACCCCGTTGTCAAAGGGGTGGCTAGCATTAATTTTTCAAATCCGCTTTTTTTACCCGGATTTTAAGCCCTGCGATTTCTTTCTGATTAAGCCCGCTGATGGCTGCATTAGCTTCGTTAACGCGAGGCATTTCGACAAAACCGAAGCCCTTTGATTTGCCGGTTTCCTTGTCCATGACCAAATTGCAGGATTGCACGCCGCCATAAGCCTTGAACAGCTCGGTCAATTCAGGTTCTGTGGTTTCGCGGGGTAAATTACGGACAAGTATTTTCATTGGCTTCCGGCTTGTTTTAATGAATGTAAATTACCCCAGAACACACTGTCAGACATGTAGCCGGGATAAGGTTTTCAGGCTAATACAAGCCCAATTGTAACTGGGCGACTTCCGACATCATTTCCCGTGACCAGGGCGGATCAAGCACGACTTCAACATTAACGCTGGCGACACCGGGCAGGGCGCGGATGCATTTTTCCACATCGCTCTGGATAACCGGCCCCATGCCGCAGCCGGGAGCAGTCAGCGTCATCATGATATGGACGTCATTCAGGCCTTCGCCCGCCGGCGTCACGTTGCAGTGATAAACCAGCCCCAGGTCAACGATGTTAACGGGGATTTCAGGGTCATAAACCGTTTTCATGACTTCCCAGCAGTTTTTTTCAACCGCTTCTGCGCTGGTTTCCGATACCAGCGTATGCAGTTGATGGGATTCCTTGCCCAAGGCGTCGGCATCTGCTCCGGCAATCCGCACCATGTGGCCGTGTTCGGTGACCACGGTATAGTTAGTGCCCAGCGCCTGGTGAACGGTGACTTCTTTGCCTTTGCTTAACGTGCCGGTATTGCCGTCAGGGATGGTGACGATGTTGACATCCCGGGTTAGAACAACGGTTTCTCTTTCTGCCATAGTAATTCAGTTATAAATGAAAGGTACGGGCATCAACCGTCTGGCCGGTTACGCCGATGCTTTGTGAGCCAAATAAATACAGGTAAGCGGGTGCCAATGATTCCATGGTTGGCAGTCTGCCTTTATCTTCCGCCGGATAGGCCCGCTTTCTTAACGGGGAGTCTACAGGCCCCGGAATGAGTGTGTTGACCCGGATTCTGCCGGATGCTTCATGTTCTTCGGCCAGTATGTTTGCGAAACCTTCCAAGGCTATTTTGGAAACGCCATAAGCGCCTGCGTAGGCTGGCGCTTTTCTGGCAGAAGAGTCAGACGTGAATACGATGGAGGCATGCTCGCTCTTTTGCAGCACGGGCAGCAAAACCCGGCACAACAGGAAAGGCGCATTCAGGTTGACGTTTAAAGTATGCCCCCAGTCTTTGGTGTTGTGCGTGGCGATGGGCGAGAAAGCGCTGAACTCGACCGCCGAATGCAGGATGCCTTGCAGGGAGCCGTATTTCTCATCAATTTTGTCGGCCAATTCCTGATACTCGTTTTCATTGGCGCCGGCCAGGTCAAACGGGTAAATGATGGGTTCGGGAGCATTTGCCGCCAGGATGGCGTCGTAAACCTTTTCCAGCTTGGCGATGCTTTTATCCAGCAAAATGATGTGCGCGCGCTGCTTGGCCAAGGCCAGAGCTGCTGTGCTGCCCAGGCCGCCGCCTGCGCCGGTGATTAGGATGACTTGATTGATTAGCGGCATGATAAGGATGCTATCCAGGCTGAAATTTGATCGGGAGACTCGATTAGCGCATCGGCGCCCCAGGTTTCCGGCGCGTCGCTGGGCTTGATGTAGCCGTAAAGCGCCGCCAGCGTTTTCATCTCGACATTTTTCCCGGCGGTGATGTCATGTAGTGCGTCGCCGATATAGACGCATTCCCTGGGATTGACGCCCGCCTGTTTGCAGGCTTCCAGCATAGGTTCCGGGTGAGGCTTGGGGTTTGCTGTGGTATCGCCGCTGACGATGCAGGCGGCGCGGTCGGTAAGCTTTAAGGCGTCCATCAGCGGGTTGGTGAAGCGTTCCCGCTTATTGGTGACCACGCCCCATTTCAGGCCCTGCGCTTCAATCGCATCTAAGGTGTCGACGATGCCCGAGAAAAAAACCGTGTGTTCGGCAATATTGTTCTGGTAGAGATTGAGCATGGTTTCCAG
Source organism: Methylobacter sp. (assembly GCA_023229605.1). Lineage (GTDB taxonomy): Bacteria > Pseudomonadota > Gammaproteobacteria > Methylococcales > Methylomonadaceae > Methylobacter_A. Next base: position 54,888 of record JALNYY010000004.1, on the reverse strand, counting down.
AATGCCTGCTCGAAGTTCGTCGTTGACAGCGTCGCCCAGGCTTGCGTTGATCATTGCCGCCGCGCCGTAGGAAATAAACGGCTTGATTGTTTCAGGCGCTACAGCCGCAAAGTCGTGTGCGTTCAAGGCCTTGTTCAAACATGAAATCAAGTCCGGCGCGGTGTCCACCAGAGTACCGTCCAGATCGAATAACACGCAGGATAATTTGAAATCAGTCGTCATGCTTTACTCGTTATTCCGGACGTTTAAATGCGGCGATGTAATTGACGTCAATGTCTTTGCCGAGGCTGAAACGCTTGCTGAACGGGTTGTATTCAATTCCCACCATGCCCTGCAGCTCAAGGCCTGCGGCACGGGCCGACTGGCACAGCTCCGAAGGCTTGATGAAGGTTTTAAAGTCATGGGTGCCTTTAGGCAGCATTTGCAGGACGTATTCCGCCGCGAAGATGGCCAATAAATAGGCTTTGGGCTTGCGGTTAAGCGTCGAGAAAAACACCATGCCGCCGGGTTTGACCATTCTGGCACAAGCGGAGATGATTGAGCCGGGGTCGGGCACATGCTCCAGCATTTCCATGCAGGTTACATGATCAAAGCTTTCAGGCTGCTGCTGCGCCAGCGCTTCGGCGCTGATTTTTTGATAATGTGCGTTAACGCCGGATTCAAGGCCATGCAGGTCGGCGATATCAATCAGCTCTTCGCTAAGATCAATGCCCAAAGCATCTGCGCCTTGTTTAGCCAAGCCTTCGGTCAGAATGCCGCCGCCGCAGCCGACATCAACAATGCGTTTGCCTGCAAGATCCGCATAACGCTGGATAAACTGGATGCGTAGCGGGTTAATGTCGTGCAGGGTTTTGAACTCGCCTTGCGGGTCCCACCAGCGCTCCGCCATCGAGCCAAATTTATTGATTTCGTGCAGGTGTACGTTGTCTGTTGCTGTCATCGTGCTGAACCTAATGTTAGATTTGTATAGTTTACTATATTAGTGGGTTATTCGTCATTTGTTGTTCTTGACGTGGGCTGTTTTTATGTTGTCTGGCCGGATTAACCGGATAAACGCTGCTGCCATTGACAGGCGTTTCGCCAGCAACCTGAATCTGCCTATATAATACCAGCAATGAGTTTGAAAATCGGCAGCATAACTTTTTAATTTTGTGGAGAAATGTATGAAAAAACAAATCCTGCTTGTTGCAACAATTGTTCTCAGCATTTTGGCGTTTACTGCGGCAGCCGAAGAGATCGGTGATGTAAGCACGGTATTTAAGCTGCTGGGAGCCAATCATAAAATTGTGGTTGAAGCCTTCGATGATCCTGATGTTCCCGGTGTTGCTTGTCATATATCACGCGCTAAAACAGGAGGTGTGAAAGGCGCGGTGGGTCTGGCTGAAGATCCATCAGATGCATCAATTGCATGCCGGCAAATAGGCGCAATCGATGCGAGCAAACTGGGGCAATTGAAGAATGGCGAGGTGGTGTTTAAAGAAAGCCTGTCGCTGGTTTTTAAGAGTCTGCAAGTGGTGCGCTTCTATGATAAAAAACGTAATGTTCTGGTCTATCTGGCCTACAGCGACAAGGTGATTGAAGGTTCCCCGAAGAATTCTATTTCATCCGTGCCGGTTATGAAGTGGGATTAATCAAGCTGCCGGGCGGTTCGGCGGCAAATCGCCGGTTACAATCAGTCGAAGTTGTTGTGGATTGCCTGTTGGCGAATCCACCATACAATTCTACGATAAGAACACAAAAATAAAAGCGACAGAAAAACTCAGCGTACCGAAAAACATCGGGTCTTTCAAAAATCTATTAAAGATACCAATCAATATAGCGCCTCCCAGAAGATAAAAAGGGAAGACAAAAACAGTGGTGAAATGCCCCATGTCTCCAGGGATATAATAAAATATGAATGTGTTAAGGAAAAAATTGCTTGAAATATTGACGAATATTTCAAGCAACAGCGCCTCTACAGAGAGAAATAAGGCAAAAATATATTCTTCATATTTAATGTTAAAGGACTGAAGCTTTTTCCGAACAAAATAAAGATGATAGCCATAGAGTGACCACTGAAAGAACGCAAAAATCGAGGTATCGCCATTGTGCACAGGCGCTACCTGATATGTCCACAGAGACGAGTCGAAAGCTGCTCTATAGAAATTATTGATAGCCACCTCGCTAATGCATCCTATCAGGGCGAGTGTTCCTGAAAACATGTAGATTTCTTTGACGCTTGTCGGCGTTGATCTCTCGGTGAGAGCAAAACCTGCGAAGCAAATAACTGCAACCAAATACAAGAAAAAAAGTGTGAGGTTTGTATCCATAAGGTGGTTCTTTAAACTGGTTTAATTGGGTATATTGCCTGTTTGAAACGTTGAAGCGTTAGGAGGTTATTAGTCATTTGTTGTGCTTGGCGGAGGTATTGGGTTGGATTAGCCGGATAAACGCTGCCGCCATTCGGCGATTTTCACTCTCAAATCATCGATATTAACGGTGGTTAAACGGCGCTGTTTCAGCAAGCGCTTGCCTGCCACCCAGACATCGGTGACCTGCTGCCGGCTGGCGGCGTAGACAATCTGCGAAACCGGGCAATATAGCGGCTGGGTTTCCAGATGCGATAAATCAATGGCGATCATGTCGGCGGCTTTGCCGATGCTTAATGAGCCGGTTTCGTTATCCAGTCCCAGGGCTTTGGCTCCGTTGATGGTCGCCATGCGCAGGGCGGTCATGGCCGGAATGGCGCTGGCGTCATTGGCAACGGCCTTGCCGAGCAATGCTGCGGTGCGCATTTCGCCGAACATGTCCAGATCGTTGTTGCTGGCCGCTCCGTCGGTGCCCAAAGCCACGTTAATGCCTGCTTCGATGCACTTGGCGACCGGACAAAAGCCGCTGGCCAGTTTCAGGTTGGATTCAGGGCAATGCACGATATGGGCGCCTGATTCTGCAAGCAGGCTGATTTCATCATCAGTCAGCTGGGTCATGTGCACCGCGATGAATGACGGATTGAGCAGGCCAAGATCATGCAGCCTTTGCAATGGCCGCATTCCGGTTTTTTCCTGCTCCTGCTCGACTTCGTGCAGGGTTTCGTGAACATGCATGTGCACAGGCAGTTCCAGCTCGTCGGAAAAAGTTCTGATTTTTTGTAAAGGCTCGTCCGACACGGTGTAAGGCGCGTGCGGCGCAAAAGGCGTGGAAATCAAGGGGTGATGACGCAGTTGGTCGTGCAGGGCTAGGCCTTTTTCAATATAGGCTTCGCTGTTTTCGGCCCATACCGTCGGGAAATCAATGACAATCAAGCCGACGCTGGCGCGGATACCGTGATGTATCGCCTGTGCCGCGGTGATTTCGGGGAAAAAGTACATGTCATTGAAGCAGGTTGTCCCGCCCAGAATCATCTCGGCTATCGCCAAGTCAGTGCCGTCTTTGACGAATGCTTCGCTCATCCATTTTTGTTCCAGCGGCCAGATGTGGTTTTGCAGCCAGTCCATCAGATGCAAATCATCGGCAATGCCGCGCATTAAGGTCATTGCTGCATGGGTATGGCTGTTGATTAAGCCGGGCAGCAAGGCGTGGTTGTCGAGATTTTCGGTGGTTGTGCCCTGATATTTTTGCCTGGCAAGCGTAGTAGGCAGCAGATCGATAATCCGTCCGCCATCGATAACCAGCGTATGGTGTTCATAGGTTACGGATTCCGGTTCAACGGGTATAATCCAGCGAGCGTGGATGAGGGTATCGACAACGGTCATGAGATAGTCCTGTATTTAGTTGCCGAATTATAACTTTTTACCATTAATTTTTTGATAAAAATGGCCTGATAAATAATGACAATGCAAAATAAATTAGCTGTGCAAGCCCTGCAATGGACAGGCGATGCTTTAAAGGTGCTGGATCAGCGGCAGTTGCCGGATAAAATTGTTTACGATGAATATAACAACGCGGCTGGCGTGACCGAAGCCATCGCGACCATGCGCGTTCGCGGTGCACCGGCTATCGGCATTGCTGCGGCCTATGGCGTGGTGCTTTCTGTTCGCCAGCATTATTCCGCATCAAGTCACTGGCGGCAAAAAGTGGCGGCTGATATTGAGATGCTGGCAAAGTCCAGGCCGACAGCCGTCAATTTGTTCTGGGCATTGGATCAGATGAAATCTGTACTGAATCAACAGCTTGATAATCCTTTAAAGGCGATTCTGGCCTGTGCCGAGAAAATTCATAGCGACGATATTGCTGCAAATCACAAAATGGGTGAGCTGGGCGCTGATATTCTGGCGGGCGCCAAGGGCGTGATGACGCACTGTAATGCGGGCGCTCTGGCAACCGGCGGTTACGGTACGGCGCTGGGCGTTATTCGTAGCGCCTATCAAAGACAGCCTCTAAAAGTTTATGCCGGAGAAACCCGTCCCTGGAATCAGGGAGCCCGACTGACCGTCTGGGAGTTGGCGCAAGACGGCATTCCGGCGACGTTGATTGCCGACTCGGCGGCGGCATGGCTGATGAAATCCGGCGCCATCGATTGGATAATCGTGGGCGCAGACCGCATTGCCGCCAATGGCGATGCGGCCAATAAAATCGGCACCTATTCCCTGGCTGTGCTGGCCAAGCAACACGGCGTCAAGCTGATGGTGGCAGCGCCCACCTCGACCATAGACTGGAATATGCCTAACGGCGACCACATAGAAATCGAACAACGCAACCAGAACGAATTATTGCCCGCCTGTTACATTAAAGAGGATTCCCTGGTCAGCGCCTGGAATCCGGTATTTGACGTGACGCCGGCTGAATTGATTTCGGCCATTGTGACTGAGCGTGGCGTAATATTGAATCCTGCTGAGCAGGGCGTGAGAGGGTTGAAGAATGTTATTTGATAAAAAAGGCAATAATCCGGTACTGGCGGTGGGCTACCTGTTTAAAGGTTTGAAGCTGCTGGGCAGCCCGGAATTGCGCGCGTTCATCGTGATTCCGGTGTTAATTAACGTGGTCTTGTACAGTGTCGCCTTAACGCTGGGCTATTTTTATGTTTCGGATTTGATAGCCCAATTCATCCCGAGCTGGTTGCAATGGCTGAGCTGGGTGTTGTGGCCGTTATTTTTCCTCAGTTTTTTCATCGCCGGTTTTTTCACTTTTACCGTGCTGGCTAATATGATGTCCGCGCCGTTTTACGGGAAACTGGCGGCAAAAACGCAGGCCATGATCAGCGGACAGGCACGGCCAAGCGCCGAACAGCCTTTGGCCAAAGTCATTGGCGCAGAACTCAAACGTGTCGGCTATCTGGCGACCAGGGCCTTGCCGCTGCTGATACTGTCGGTTATTCCCGGTATCAATGTGATAGCGCCTTTTTTGTGGGCGCTGTTCGGGGCTTGGGGCATGGCGCTGGAATATATGGCTTATCCGCTGGAAAACGAAGGCGTATTGTTCGATGAGCAAAAGCAATTGGCTAAAAGCGTGAGGCTGGGCGCGTTAAGCTTTGGCGGCGTGGCGGTGCTGGGGTTGACCATTCCGGTGCTGAATATCATAGTCGCACCGGCTGCGGTGATCGGCGCGACTATGTATTTGAATGAGATAAAGCAAGACAAACAGCAGTAGTCTAATAAACGGGACAATCATGATGCCGGGAAATATTTTAGTAGTGGAAGACGACGAAGAAATTTCTCTGTTGCTGGAGTTTCTGCTGAGCAGGGAAGGGTATCAAGTGTCTTTGGCAAAGGACGGACATGCCGCACAGCACTTTATGGAACACAGTGCCCCGCCGGATTTGGCGCTGCTGGATGTTATGCTGCCTTATGTGAACGGTGCGCATTTGTTAGAGCAAATGCGCGCTATGCCCACTTGGGCGAAAACGAAAATCATCATGTTAACTGCCAAGTCTGGAGAAAAAGGCGTGGCAGACGCCTTAAGTTCAGGCGCGGATGATTTTATTGCCAAGCCGTTTAAACCCCTGGAGCTGGTCGCTAGGGTTAATCACCAACTGAAGCTTAAAAAGCAGCAATGACGCCCAAATTTGCCGCCACCATTTTTATGACTTGTTTGGTGGCCCTGCTGTCAGCGCCTGCGGCGGCTGACAATGCCTTGCAAAACGCTCAGGCGGCAGTAAATATGAAGCAATGGGGCGATGCAGAGACGCAATTGAAAACATGGCTGGGCCAGCGTCCGCAGGATAGCGAAGCCCGTTTCTTATTGGCGCGAGTGCTGGCCTGGCAGACCAAATACGAGGAATCTGTTGGGCAGTACACGGCTTTGCTGCGTATCGAGCCTGACAATGCCGATTATCTGCTGGGCTTGGGGCAAGTATATTTTTGGCAGAGCCGACCACGCGAAGCCATCCCTTTCCTGAAACGCGCTCAAAAAAGCGCGCCTCATTATGCAGAGGTATGGAAATTGCTGATACGCTGTCTTTACGCCGCCGACGAATGGAGAGAAGCAGAAAATATCCAGCGCCAGGCCGCCCAGCGTTTTCCTGATGGCGACTGGCAGCGTTTGACGCCTGAGTCTCCGATCATGCAGCCGCCGACAGGAAGCATACCCCAGCCACCGACATCTGGGCGCAACACCATCTTGGATGTCGGCGGCAGTTATGAAAAACTGGATCGCCAGTACGACAGCTGGAACAGCGCTTACCTTGGCGCAAGCCACCGTTTCGGCGATCGGCGTAACCTCTATGGCCGGGCCACTCAGGTGGATCGATTCGCTTTGCAGGATGCTTCCGTCATGGCGGGCTTCACCCTTCCCGTATCGGAGCGCTGGACTTTCGGCCTGGAAACTGACGAAAGCCCCACTAATCTTTTTTTGCCGCGATGGTCGCTGTTAGGCAGCGCCCATTACAAAATGGACTACGGCTTTGGCGCGTTATTCAGTTTCCGTCATATCAGCTATCGAGCAGAGAACAACGAAATCGGTACCGTCGGGTTAGAGCGCTATTGGGGGAATTGGCGTCTGGCTTATACGCTTTATGTCAGTCAGTTGGAAGCGGCTTCCGCCGCTACTTTCAGCCATCTTGGGACGGCGGCCTATTACTATGGCGACCATGATTATATTGGCGTTTCTATCAGCAACGGTCAGGAGGTGGTGCGCCTTGACCCCAGTCGTCTTGCCAATGCCGATACGGAAAGCTACTCTCTGCAAGGGCAGCACTGGCTGACACCGGCTTGGGCAGTGGTCTATGATGTGAGCCTCAACCTGCAAGGCACCAGTTACACGCGGCGCGGTGCTGTTTTTGGTTTGCGTTATGCCTTCTGACGCCGTTGCTTGGGCATACTGGCTGGGTCTTGGCGCCATTGCACTGGCGTTGTTGCAGCTGTTGTGCATACTTTTGTTGCGCGGTTGGTTGGGGCTGAGAGAGCGGCGTCGCCAGCGGCTATGGCAATTGTGGCGGGCTTTGTGCATGGACGCGGCCTGCGGCTTGGTTCCCAGCGTACCGCCGCTGTATTTGTCCGATAGCAACTGGCTGCTCTTTTTCCAGTTGTGGCATCATTATCTGCTTAATGTAGGTGGCGAAGCGCCTGGTAATCTGCAACGTTTAGGGCGAAGCATGGGGCTGCACCATATCGCCATTAAAATACTTAACCGCGCACCGTCCGACCGGGAGTTAATCGCAGCGACCGTGGCTGCAGGCTGGTTACGGGATATTCGTGCGTGGGAGCCATTATTGCTGCGGTTGCATGATGAAGATCCGGTGCGGTCTTTTTCCGCTGCTCGTGCTTTAACTCGTATAAATACCCGTTCCGCACTGCGCGAGGTCATTCCGCTTCTCGTCACGCACCCGGACTGGCCCAGACACCTCGTTGCCGGGTTGCTGCTGGAAGCGGGGCCGGTGATGGTGTCGCCGCCATTACTGAATGCCATTCTCAATACTCCTGATGAGCAAGTGAGCGCTTTAGTGCGCTACCTGCCTTTTGCCGATGTCGGCACCGCGAATATCGTCTTGAACCGGTATATGATTACGGGACAAAATCATGAACTACTCTGCGCTTGCCTGAAAGCCGCATGTAGTCCAAAGGTGTTGCCTTTGGTTCTTAACAGTTTGAGTGACGCCCATTGGGAGGTACGGGTGGGCGCGGCTAACGCTTTATGTCGATTGGGGGACAGTAGCGATGTTGCCAGTTTGCAGCCGCTGTTATCGGATCAGCAATGGTGGGTGCGTTACCGCGCGGCTCAGGCTATCGGTGAGCTGCTGCGCCGTGACAAAGCCCAAATGATGCTCATCTGCCAGGCGCAAACGGATCGCTACGCTGCCGATATGCTGGAGCAGGTGATGGCTGAATGGGAGGAGGCATGATGCTGCTTGATCTTATCTCTGTCTCGGAGTGGTTTTTCCTGCTTTATTTCGTCGGCCTGACCGCCATTTATCTATCGCTTAACCTAGTCGCTTTTAGTTTCATTTCCCGTAATATGCTTTATCAGGATATTAGCGAAGGCGTTTCTTTATACACCGGCTTTGAATTTCCTATTGCTTTGCTGGCCCCGGCTTACAATGAAGAAGCCACTATCGCAAGTTCAGTCCATTCACTGCTGCAACTGAGTTACCCTGAATATGAAATCATCGTTATCAACGACGGCTCTAAAGATGCCACGCTGGACGTGCTGATCAAGGAATTCTCCCTGCAACCCATGCCCGAAGCTTACCGGATACGAATTCCAACCCAGCCGGTCAAGACTGTTTACCGCTCCACCCGTTATCATAATCTGAGGGTGGTGGACAAAGAAAACGGCGGCAAGGCGGATGCGCTTAACGTCGGTATTAACTGCGCTCGCTACCCTTTGTTCTGCGGCATGGATGCGGACTCTATTTTGCCTAGAGACAGCTTGTTCCGTATCGTCCGGCCATTTCTGGAAGATCCCTGTACAGTGGCGGTTGGTGGAATTGTACGCATTGTCAACGGTTGTGAAGTGCGCGATGGACATCTGATTAATACGGCTCTACCCGGCAATTGGCTGGCACGATTTCAGATTGTTGAATACCTGCGCGCTTTCCTGTTTGGCCGTATGGGCTGGCAGCCGCTCAAGGCAGTGTTGATTATTTCCGGCGCATTTGGGCTGTTCCGCAAGGAAGCCGTTGTCGCAGTCGGCGGTTATCGCAGCGACACTATGGGTGAAGATATGGAATTGGTAGTGCGCATGCACCGGATTTTCAGCGGACAACGACGGCCTTACCGGGTGCATTTTATCCCTGATCCTATATGCTGGACAGAAGCCCCGGAAGACCTGCGCACGCTCAAAAATCAGCGCATCCGCTGGCAACGCGGCCTGGCGGAAAGCCTTTGGCTTAACAAAAGCATGATGTTCGCTAAAAACAGCGGTGTAGCCGGCTGGCTGGCGTTTCCGTTCATGTTTTTTTTTGAAATGCTCGGTCCGTTGCTGGAATTAGCCGGATTGGTTATGATGATTGCCGCATTTTGTTTGGGCCTGATCGATCATCACGCCGCCATTGCTATGCTTATTCTGGTATTCGGCATGGGATTTTTGTTGTCCGGCTCGGCCTTGCTGTTGGAAGAAATGTCCTACCGTATTTATCGCCGCCCCTGCGACTTATGCATCTTATGCTTGACTTTGATAGCGGAAAATTTCGGCTACCGTCAGCTAAACAGTTACTGGAGGGTGCTCGGAATGCTGCGCTGGCTGTTCAAAAGCAAGTCCGTCTGGGGCGTCATGAAACGTACCGCAAAATGGAACACTGTCAAAACAAAATTGCCATGAGCAGATTGCTGCTAACGCTGGTGCTGGTTTGTTTTACCGCTCCACTGCAAGCGGCGTGGCTGGGTTTGTGCGAGGACCAGATACAAGCCGCAACACCCGGCGATTTTCGTTTTAACGCAGCGGATGGCACGGTAAAAGTCCTGCGTTTGCTGGAAACGGCCCCACCCGAATCTTGCGCCGCAACGGTCCTGCCCGTAACAGCCGATGCGGTGCAGTGGTTTGCTTTGTTGAATGCCGGCCAGGCCGCACAAATCGGGAAAAGCCGCGCTGTGGTGTTGCAGGGCAAGCAAAACGGCAAGCACTTTGCCGGAGAAGTTTCTCTGGACAATGGCGTTACCGCACCGCTCAAACCGCTGCCTTGGCCTTTATACCTGGATTTGCGCGAGCATCTGGATATAACGCCTTTCGGCCGGGAAGAGCGGGCAAGCTTGGAGCGGAACGGAACAGGGCTCGCCTTTCGCTGTCTGGCAGGCCTGCGACCGGCCGGGTTTGTGTTGAACGTGGGTCAAGACCTGTTGCCGCAATTACCCGGACTGGGGCTAAGTCTCTCTTTGAGGGGCGATGGCGATTTTATCTGGAGCGCTTCTTACACAGCCGGCGCAGATCATCGCGACCCTTTGCCTTTAGCCGAGTTACCGGCCGGTAAAGAATGGCGCATCCAGAATATTGATCTTGCCCCGATGCTGAATCCGCAAAACAAATCGGATAGCTGGACATTGCTATGTCCGTACACTCCGGCCAATCTAACCGTGAACAGCATGCAACTGACCGCTCCGGATGCAGTTCAGCGCGGGCGAGCCACCTGGTTATGGCGTGAAGCAACATGGCAACAAGCCAAGCCGGCGCTATGGAAGCAGCTGCACGACCTGAAGATCACCACGCTTTACATCACGATTCCTCTTACCGCTGATTTGGCCGGCGTCTCTGACCCGCAAGCTTTACGAACCTTTGTGACACATGCCGGAAAACAGGGCATAGCCGTATGGGGGGTGGCTGGCGATCCGCTGGCAGTGCTGGCCTCCGAACGGGAGTCCTGGCTGAAGCGGGCCAAAGCTTATGCAGCTTATAACCGCGACGTGGAGGAAGCTGCCCGGCTCAAAGGCATGCAATACGACATTGAGCCTTATCTGGCTCCCGGCTACGCGCAAGCCCCGGAAGCATGGAAACAAGCTTACATAGATACCCTGGCAGCCCTGCGGAAAGTTTCGGACATGGCGCTGGAAGTCGCTGTGCCGGTATGGTGGGCGGAAGAAACGCTTGGGGACAAGCCGTTTCTGGAGGCCGTGGCGGACTGGGTGGATGGCGTCGCAGTCATGGATTACCGCACCGATCCTTGGCGTATTCAACAACAAACCCTGCCATTTCTGGCCTGGGGTGCGCGCCATCGCAAACCTGTACGCATTGCTCTGGAAGCAGGCCCGGTGGCCGAAGAAACGCGGTTAGTGTTCCACCGTACCGAAACCGGCGAGCTGTGGGTCGCCCATGTAGGCGAGATTACCTTGCTGCTGCGCCTTGCTGTGCCTGGAGTCAACGCCGGCGGCATTGCCTTTGGCCTGACCCGGGAAATCACTGTTTCGGGTGAAGCGGTCAGCTTTCATGGCCGTCTGGATGAAATGGAAGCACGCTTGCCCCAACTGGAACGCGCATTGGGCGCTTGGCCGACATTTGCCGGTTTAGCGCTGCATGAGGTATTGTCGCCCTAACCGGGCCAGGCAGGCACTTAAAATGGCTGGCAAAAATCATGGCGGATGGGGATTATTAGATTAATAACTTCATCTGGCATTTCCCCCGGGCTAGGTGAATACTCAATAAACTATAATTAACAATACGTTATTTGCCCATGAACATACGCCTGAAAGTTATCTGTACACTTGCGCTGCTTATTCCCGTTACGGTTGTTTTTTTTACACTGTTCCATTTGGCACAGAACAAAAACGAAGAACAGAGAAACTTGATTGATCACACTTACCAGGTAATGGAGCAAATTAACATACTGTTTTTTGATATACAGGATGCAAAGCTCGGTGAGCGCGGTTTTGTTATTACCGATGATAAAAGCTTTCTCGATCCTTTTTCCAGAAGCCTTAAGAAAATAGACGCGGACCTGCTGCAGTTACGCGCACTGACTCAGGATAATGTTAATCAGCAACAGCGCCTGAATGAATTCGAGCCCGTTATGCGGAACTTGTTGAGCTATTTATCCCAAACTATTGCGCTCAGAGATGAACAAGGCCTACAGGCGGCGATCAATAGGGTTTCTACCAAAACCGGTAAAAATTTAATGGATCGTATGCGGGTTATTATGGAGGACATGGACAGCGAGGAGCGGCGATTATTAAATGAGCGGACAAAAATACATAACCAGGATATTGCTGCATTTTATAAAATCGAAGTGGTATTCGTAGTCGCAATGGGTTTTATGCTTCTTATCATTGGCTTATTGCTGATACGAAACATTATGAGGCCGCTGCGTGCGCTTAGCCTGGGTACCGAACAATTGGCCGCCGGCAACTATGCAACAAGAATAAACTTTTCTTCTCAGGATGAATTCAGCCAGTTGGCAAAAGCGTTTAACCTAATGGCCGAGGCCATTCAGAGGAGGACACAAGAGCTGAACAGTATCGTTTCCACCATGGTAGACGGACTAATCATTCTGGATAGTCATGGGGGCATACGTTCTGTAAATCCTGCCGCCGAACGATTGTTCGGTTATACGACTGAGGAGCTTGTAAGCAAGCACATCAGGCAGTTGTTGCCGCAACTGCCTGATGATATTGAGCGGCATGTTCTGACTGCCAATACAGGTTACCGATGCGAAATAAATGCCGAGCGCAAAGACGGCTTTCCATTTCCTTTGGAGCTGACAGTCAGCGAAATGGCAGTTGAGGGCATTCGCATGTTCACCTGCCTGCTGCGAGACATCAGTGCGCAAAAACATGCTCAAATGGCTCTGAGTAATAATGAAGCCAGGCTTCGGGCGGTTATTGAAGCCGTGGTTGAAGGCATCATCACCATAGACGGCAATGGCATAATTGAAACCATAAATTCCGCCGGTGAAAAAATTTTCGGGTACCAACATAGTGAGGTGGTCGGACAAAATGTTGGCATGCTGATGCCGGAACCGTATCACAGAGAGCATGACGATTATTTACGGCGTTATATGGCTACCGGTGAGTCGAAAATTATCGGCATTGTCCGCGAGACTGTTGGCAAGCGGAAGGATGGTTCAGTGTTTCCTATGGAGCTGGCGGTCAGTGAAATGTTGATTGACGGCAGACGCATGTTTACAGGCTTGGCGCGCGACATCTCCGAACGCAAAGCCATGGAACGGTTGAAGAATGAATTCATTTCCACAGTCAGCCATGAATTGCGTACGCCTCTCACTTCCATTCAAGGCGCATTAGGACTGATTTTAGGTGGCGCAACCGGCGACTTGCCAGAGAAAAGCATCAAACTGTTAAGCATTGCCAACAATAACTGCAAGCGCTTGGTGCGCCTGATTAATGATATTCTGGATCTTGAAAAGTTTGAATCCGGCAAAATGGCTTTCGATATAAAACCCATAGAAATTATGCCGCTTGTGGAGCATTGCATTGAGATCAATCAAGCCTATGCCGATGAATTTGCTGTTACATTTGCGGTTACTCATGAACAGGCCGGGGCTGTGATATTGGCCGATAGCGACCGTTTAACCCAAGTGCTGACCAATTTATTATCCAATGCGGCAAAATTTTCGCATCGCGGAGGGCGGGTTGATGTGGCGACATCAATTACAAAGCAGCGCTTGCGCTTGAGCGTGACGGATTACGGCATCGGCATCAAGGAAGAATTTAGAGACCGGATATTTAAAAAATTTACTCAGGAAGATAGCACCAATACCCGGCAAAAAGGCGGTACCGGACTGGGGCTAAGTATCTCTAAGGCCATTATTGAAAGACTGGACGGCATCATCGATTATGAGAGTGAACCCGATAAAAAAACCACCTTTTTTATCGAGCTACCGCTTTGCTGTGCAGGGGAAATACTGTCCGCTACACCAAGCAGTGAATATAACAAACAATACCTGTTAATTCTGGAAGATGATCCGGACGTCGCCGCCCTGCTTGGAATGATGCTGGCAAAACGCGGCTATGCCGCTGATATTGCCTGTACTGCGGAACAGGCAAAACAAATGCTCAACAGCAAGTCCTATGATGCCATGACGCTCGATCTGATTCTGCCGGGACAAAGCGGGATTGATTTTTTTCGGGAGCTGCGCGAACAAGAGCTTTTTAAACAGTTACCGGTTATCGTTGTGTCAGCGTTTGCCGACAAAGCCAAGCAAGAGCTTAATGGCGAGGCTTTAGCAATCATCGACTGGTTGAGCAAACCCATTGATGAAGGCAGGCTCGATCTGGCCTTAACTCATGCATTGCGCCGTAATGGCTTTATGACTCGCATATTACATGTTGAAGATGATCCTGATATTGTGCATATTGTCGCCACCCTGCTGCAAAATACAGCGGAAATCGATGTCGCGATGGATCTGGCTACAGCCCGGAGAAAATTGGAGCAAGACTATGATTTAGTTATTCTGGACATAGAGTTGCCCGATGGATCGGCTGAAACTTTGTTGCCATTATTGTCGAATCGTGACAAACCTATTCCCGTCGTTATTTTTTCCGCCAGTGAAGTTGAAACAGCTGATAGTCAACGGATTTTGGCCAACTTTATAAAATCGAAAACCAGTAACGAAGAACTGATGAATAAAATAGAATCCATACTTAAAAGCAGGCGCAAACAAGCGGTCGAGCTTAATCTGCACCACAACAACCTGAAACTTGATGATCGCGATGAGTTTTAATTGATGACGAAAATTCTTTATGTGGAAGATGAGCATGATATTCAAGTCATCGCCCAGATGGCCCTGGAAACCGTTGGCGGCTTTGAGGTAACGATTTGCGGTTCCGGCATGGAGGCGTTGCAAACCGCTGCCGGTTTTGCGCCGGATATTATTTTGCTGGATGTGATGATGCCGGGCATGGACGGCATCCAGACTTATCAGGCTTTACGCCGGATGCCTGAATGTGCGGCGACACCGGTCGTATTTATGACGGCCAAGGTGCAAGCCAACGAAGTGCGGCACTACCTTGATTTGGGCGCTGCGGGGGTTATCCCCAAACCGTTCGATCCCATGACCTTGGCAGATGATGTGCAAGCCATCTTGAGCAACTGCGATGGACGATAAAGAGCAACGGCTTAGCCAACAGCTTGAAGCGATGCAACTGGCTTATGCCCAAAAACTGCCGGATAAAATAGCGGCGATTAAAGCCGATTGGCGGCAACTCAGATTGCAGCCCGCTGAGCAAACTCTTTATGAACTGAATCGCAAAGTCCACGGACTCATAGGTTCGGGCGCAACCTTTGGTTTTGCCGAAGTCAGCAAGGCGGCTCAAGCCCTGGAAGATGCACTCAGCACCTATAACCATGTTCCGGATACAGAATCAGCGTTATCCACAGCTATGGTAGACTTACTGCTCGCCGAGTTGGAAAACGCTGTTAACGCTGACCCAGGACATGGGAAGCCTTGAATAACAGCGCATTGATGTATTTGACGAGCAGCAAACCAAGGTTTGCCAATGGCGTAAACGCAATCATCAGATTCAACACGAATTTTTACACCGGCCTTCTGCCAATATAATGAAGCTCTCCCTGCACGAATGAAAATCAAATGAAATTTGCCATACAAATTAACGCCAGCCCTTATCGCTCCAATGCCGGATATACCGCGTATCAATTTATCAATGCCGCGTTGGCAGCAGGGCACCAAGTGTTCCGGGTGTTTTTTTATCAAGACGGCATTTACCATGCGTTCAAATACGCGACGCCGCCGGATGACGAACTCCAGTTCACCGCGCAATGGAGCGAGCTGGCAAGCCTGCATCGGATCGACTTGGTAGTGTGCATTTCCGCCGCGCAACGGCGCGGCTTATTATGCAGCGACGAGGCCCAGCGGCAGGGCAAACGGGATAATGATCTGGCCGATGGCTTTCGCATTTCCGGTTTGGGGCAGCTGGTCGAGGCCACGCTGGAAGCCGACCGCTTTGTCGTATTCGGGTGAAGGTATGAAGAGCTATTTATTCGTGTTGCGCAAGCCGCCGCATAGCGGAGCCCAGGTTCAGGAAATGCTGGATATTATCCTGACCACCGCCGCATTCGACCAAAACGTGAGTATCCTGTTGCTGGACGATGGGGTGTTCCAGCTGAAAAACGGCCAGAACCCTGAAAGCGCCGGTATGAAAGATACTGCGGCTATTTTTAAAGCGCTGGAAATCTACGATGTGAACGACATCTATACCGAAGTCGAGTCGCTGCAGGAACGCGGCTTAAAGCCGGGCGACTTGTGCCTGCCGGTGCAGGAGCTTTACCGGAAAGACATAGCCGGGTTGATGAAGCGGTTTGATGTAGTGTTTGCGGGGTAGTGTGGAAGTCCGTAGGTGCAGATTAATCCGCGCAATACGAATTTGTTGCACTTACAACGAGCTAAGCTTTTCGTCTTTATGTGAAATTGAGTGGATAACTATATCCAAGCTTGCCATTTTTCTCCGTTCGTCCTGAGCTTGTCGAAGGATGAATGGAGGAAGATGGCAAGCTGCTGAGCAAAACCAAAGAGGTTCTTCTGAGAAGAAGCCGAAGGGTCCACACTATACTTTAACACGCCGCTCATTGCAGCTTGTCTGGTCGCAAGATTGCCCCACTCAAGAAGAAGCCTTGTCAGCGGAGAGGCAGATTAAGGGGGAGCCGGAAAAAGAAAGAAGCTATGATGCGTGGTGATTGGGCAGAAGTATCTCGCTTGGTCCAAAGTAAATCCATTCATCCTTCGACAAGCTCAGGACGAACGGATTTACTTTTACAAGATGGTGATTGAGTATATTAACCAGTCAGCTTCTTATACTTCAACCGATGCGGATTATCCGCGTCGCTACCCAAGCGGCGGTGACGGTCGGCTTCGTAATCTTCATAATTACCCTCAAACCAGACCACATTACTGTCGCCCTCGAAGGCCAGCATATGCGTGGCGATCCGATCCAGGAACCAGCGGTCATGCGAAATAACCACCGCGCAACCGGGGAACGCCAGCAACGCTTCTTCCAAAGCCCGCAGGGTTTCAACGTCCAGATCGTTGGTCGGTTCGTCAAGCAATAGCACATTGCCGCCGGTTTTAAGCAGCTTGGCTAAATGCACACGGTTGCGTTCGCCGCCGGACAGATCGCCGATACGTTTTCCCTGATCGGCGCCTTTAAAGTTAAAACGCCCGACATAAGCGCGGGACGGCGTTTCATATTTGCCGACGGTAATCAAATCCAGCCCGTCGGAAATTTCATCGAACACGGTTTTCTTAGGGTCCAGGTCGTCGCGCAACTGGTCAACATAGGCGAGTTGAACGGTTTGCCCCAGCGTCAATGTGCCCGAATCGGGCTGGTCGACACCGGCCATCATACGGAACAGCGTGGTTTTACCCGCGCCGTTCGGACCGATGATGCCGACGATGCCGCCGGGCGGCAGTTTAAAACTCAAGCCGTTGAATAACAGCTTGTCGCCGAAAGCCTTGCTGATGTTGTCGGCTTCAATCACCACGTCGCCCAAACGAGGTCCGGGCGGAATGTAAATTTCCTGGGTCTCGTTGCGTTTTTGCACGTCGGATGAAGACAGCTCTTCAAAGCGCGCCAATCGGGCCTTGCTTTTGGCATGGCGGCCTTTGGGGCTGGAGCGCACCCATTCCAACTCTTCTTTCATGGCTTTTTGGCGGGATGATTCCTGTTTCTCTTCCTGCAACAGACGGTTGCTCTTTTGCTCCAGCCAGCTGGAGTAATTGCCTTCCCACGGAATGCCGGAGCCTCTGTCCAGTTCCAGAATCCAGCCGGCCACATTATCCAGGAAGTATCGATCATGGGTGACCGCAACCACGGTGCCGGGATAATCGTGCAGGAATCTTTCCAGCCAGGCCACCGATTCAGCGTCCAAATGGTTGGTCGGTTCGTCCAACAGCAGCATGTCGGGGTTGGACAACAACAACCGGCACAACGCCACGCGGCGTTTTTCGCCGCCCGACAGCTTGGTCACATCGGCGTCCCAATCCGGCAGCCGCAACGCATCGGCGGCGACTTCGAGCTTGCGGTCCAGATTATGGCCGTCGCAGGCATTGACTATGTCTTCCAGGCGAGCCTGATCGGCGGCCAATTTGTCGAAATCGGCATCGGGCAGCGCATAAGCGGCATAGACCGCGTCAAGCTGCTCCAAGACCGCCTTGATTTCCGCAACCGCTTCTTCGACATTGCCGCGCACGGTTTTATTGGGGTCGAGTTGCGGCTCTTGCGGCAGATAACCGATCTTAATGCCTTTGAGCGGGATGGCCTCGCCTTCGATTTCCTTGTCGATGCCCGCCATGATGCGCAGCAGCGTCGATTTACCCGAGCCGTTTAAGCCCAGCACGCCGATTTTTGCGCCGGGGAAAAAAGACAGCGAGATGTCCTTGAGGATGTATTTTTTGGGCGGGACAATCTTGCCGACCCGGTTCATTGAGTAGATGTATTGCGCCATAGTGTTTAGTCAATTCAGTTTGGGTTGTTAGTGACGGGTATTATTCCATGTTTAGCTTGAACGGGGAATCTATGCTGAGCATTGGGCGAGGGAGATTGGGTTTGATGGGGATTTCAAAGGTGTGTTTAAATCAGGTTGCTATCTTTTATCCTCACAGTTATCGGTTTGTGCATTACACGCTTCTGCTGCGGAACAAACCAATTGCCTTGCTTCTCTGTTTTCACAGCTGCGCATTCCGGTTCTTAAGCAGTAGTTATTCTGGAGTGGGTAAATTTGCACACAGCAACAATCAGTAACTTAGCGTTATCTTTAAATGCACGGTTTAAAGTTTGGAAAACGGTTGTAAGTTATTGATAGTCGATAAAATTATGGTGTTGTTAAGTTTTTGTACGATTTAACAAAACATTAATAAAAACCACGGGTAAGCGATAAACAAAACAATCAATCCACAGAGTTATCCACAGATTTTGTGAATAACTATTGGGCAGATGTTAAGCGCTGTATTTGGGTCGGGACAGTGTTTCCCGTTCCCGCACCGGTGTGCAGAAACGGGAAGATCTATCAAAGATTTGATAAATATTGGGGAAGGTGTTGGCGAATATCGGCGGCGCTATGCGTGGTGATATTTTTATCAAGTTCAAACTGAACCAGTTTTTTAACGTGGTCCGACAACTGGTTGCGCAGTAAGCCAAGAAAAGACGGTTCTGAAACAATGAGTAATTGTTCAAACTTGTGCGCATTGTGTGCGTCTTCCAGATATTGGGCGACGCTATGCGCAAAATTGTCGGCTTCGTGTTTTTTCGGATCGGTAGGTTGCTCAAACGCGTGTCCGCCTGCGCCGACGCTTTTTATTTTTCCCGGCAGGTCTGAAGTCATTTCCCGGTCATGCAAACGACCTTCCACATGAGAAAAGTCTTCAATTTCCTCTAAAGGAGAAGAAGGCGTGTCTGCGCTAAAAATGCGCACACGAGTATTATCAGCAACGAGTATCCAGGTTAATTTCATGTTTGTTCCTTCTGTGGCAGATTTTGTTTAAATAACGCGCTATTTGCAAAAGCCGATGAATCTAAAAACGCCCGGCTTTGCACTGCAATTTGTAGAATAGAGGAATCCAGCCCTCCAAGCAATAAGTATTAATACTGGCAGGCGTAGCGTATAGAGGACTTTGTTAATAGTTTTGTGTTTTGAGCACACGAGATCTTGCAGACGCGGTAAAATAGCCGTTCGTAACGTTTCTTTCTAACTCCAGTCCATAGTCCCCATGCATCCGGCATTTGTCCATTTAAGACTACACACCGAATTTTCTCTGGTAGACGGAATCGTCAAAATAAAACCGTTGGTCAAGCGTTTAGCCGAGCTGAACATGCCTGCGGTTGCGGTCACTGAGCACGCCAACCTGTTTTCGCTGGTCAAATTCTATAAATCGTCATTAGGGCAGGGCATCAAGGCGATAGCCGGTTCAGATGTGCTGCTGTTCAATCCCGAAGATCCCGCCACGCCGTATCGTTTGACTTTGCTGGTCAATAATCACGCCGGTTACATCACCTTGACCGAGTTGATCTCAAAAGCTTATCAGGAAGGCCAGCACCAGGGTGTGCCGATGCTCCGGCAAGAGTGGATAGAAGCCAACC
Source organism: Methylobacter sp. (assembly GCA_023229605.1). Lineage (GTDB taxonomy): Bacteria > Pseudomonadota > Gammaproteobacteria > Methylococcales > Methylomonadaceae > Methylobacter_A. The sequence continues at coordinate 35,005 of JALNYY010000004.1, read as the reverse complement.
ATAACGGCTTGATTGCATTGTCCGGTGCGATGAGCGGGGAGATAGGCAAGGCGCTGTTGGCCGAAAACCACGAGGCGGCGAAACGTTTGGCGGAGTATTGGAGCGGCTTGTTCAAACAAAGCTTTTACCTGGAATTGCAAAGGGTCGGCAAACCCGATGAGGAGCGCTACATAGCGGCGGCGGTCGAGCTGGCTTTGGCAACCGGTTTGCCGGTGGTTGCGACCAACGATGTGCGCTTTGTCTATCAACAGGATTTTGCGGCCCATGAAGTGCGGGTTTGCATCAATCAGGGGCGGGTGCTGGACGATACGCGCCGCCCCAAGGATTACACCGAGCAGCAGTATTTACGCAGCGCCGAAGAAATGCAGGCGCTGTTTGCGGATATACCCGAGGCGCTGGAAAACACCGTAGAAATCGCCAAGCGCTGCAATTTGACGCTGACGCTGGGGAAAAACTTCCTGCCGGATTTTCCGGTCCCGGAAGGCATGAATCTGGGCGAGTTTATGGCCGAGGAGTCCATGAAAGGCCTGGAACAGCGTTTGCAACATCATCCGGCGGTGGGTAAGGGTACGGACGAGGAGAACCGGCAGGTCTATTACGAGCGCCTGGATTTCGAGTTGAAAATGATTACCCAGATGGGTTTTCCCGGTTATTTCATGATTGTTGCCGACTTTATCCAGTGGGCGAAAAACAACCTGATTCCGGTAGGTCCGGGGCGGGGGTCGGGTGCGGGATCGTTGGTGGCTTATGCGCTGAAAATTACCGACCTCGACCCTATCGAATTCGACCTGCTGTTCGAGCGGTTTTTGAATCCCGAGCGGGTTTCTATGCCCGACTTCGACGTGGATTTCTGCATGGACCGCCGGGACGAGGTGATCGATTATGTCGCCCGTCATTATGGCCGGGATCATGTCGCGCAGATCATCACCTACGGTTCTATGGCGGCCAAAGCGGTGATTCGCGATGTCGGGCGGGTGCTGGGTTTCGGCTACGGTTTTGTCGATAGATTGGCCAAGCTGATTCCGTTTGAAATCGGCATGACGCTGACTAAAGCGCTAAGCGACAGTCCTGAACTGAAACAGCTTTACGACACCGAAGAGGAAGTCAAGGCGCTGATCGATATGGCGCTGTCGCTGGAAGGCACATCCAGGAATGCGGGCAAACATGCCGGCGGCGTGGTGATTTCGCCGACCAAGCTGACCGATTTTACGCCGCTGTATTGCGACCAGGACGGCAATAACTTGGTCACCCAGTTCGATAAGGATGACGTCGAAGCGGTCGGCCTGGTCAAGTTCGACTTTTTGGGGCTGCGCACGCTGACGATTATCGATTGGGCGTTGCAGGACATTAATGCCAAACAAAAGCAACTGGGCAAGCCGCCGGTCGATATAACGACCATTCCCCGAGATGATCCAGATTCTTATAAGCTGCTGACCAACGCCCAGACGACCGCCGTGTTCCAGCTCGAATCGCGCGGCATGAAGGAGCTGATTAAAAAGCTGAAACCCGACTGCTTCGACGATATTATCGCGCTGGTGGCGTTGTTCCGTCCGGGGCCGCTGGAATCGGGCATGGTCGACGATTACATCAACGTCAAGCACGGGGCCAAAGCGGAATACGCGCACCCGTTGCTGGTGCCTATTCTACAGCCTACCAACGGCGTTATTTTGTACCAGGAGCAGGTGATGCAAATCGCCCGTGAAATGGCGCTGTACACGCTGGGCGGCGCGGACATGCTGCGCCGGGCGATGGGCAAGAAAAAGCCGGAGGAAATGGCCAAGGAGCGGGATAAATTTACCTCCGGTGCGATAGAAAACCAGGTCGATGAAAAAATCGCCACTTACGTGTTCGACTTGATGGAGAAATTCGCCGGTTACGGTTTCAACAAATCGCATTCCGCGGCTTACGCGCTGGTCGCCTATCAAACCGCCTGGCTGAAAGCCCATTACCAGCCCGAGTTCATGGCGGCGGTGATGTCTGCGGATATGGACAACACCGACAAGGTGGTGATTCTGATCGAAGAATGCAGGCAGATGAAGCTGGAAATTCTCCCGCCTACGATCAATGTTTCAAAGTACAAATTCACCGTTAACGATGCCGGCCAGATCGTTTACGGCTTGGGCGCACTGAAGGGTGTGGGCGAGGCGGCTATTGAGGAAATGCTGGTCGAGCGGGAACAGAATGGGCTATTTTCCGGTCTGTACGATTTATGCAAGCGGGTGGATTTGCGCAAATTCAACCGGCGGGTGCTGGAGGCGTTGATACGTGCGGGGGCTTTCGATGAATTCGACGATAACCGGGCTGGGCATCTGGCTGAATTGCCGACCGTATTAAAAGTCGCCGAACAGCATGGAAAGAATGCGCAAACAGGCCAGAACGATTTGTTCGGCCTGGCCGTCAATGCCGAAAATATAGATGACGCGCATGCTTATGCCACCGTAGTTGAACCGTGGTCGGAAAATGAACGGCTGGCAGCGGAAAAGCTGGTTCTGGGTTTGTTTTTGACCGGGCATCCGATAACCCAGTACGAGCCTGAATTAAGGCAGTTTACCCACGGAACCATAGCGTCGCTGCTGGCCGATGTGGAGCGGTCCAGAGGCAAGATGGAAGCCAGGACGGCCGGCTTGGTCGTCGAAGTGCGCACCCGTCAGACCAAAAGCGGTAAAACCATGGGTTTTGCAACGATTGATGACAGAACCGGCAGGCTTGAGATTGCGGCTTTTGGCGAAGTTTACGAAAAATACCGGGACATTTTCTCCCGCGACAGCCTGTTGATAGCCGAAGGGGCGTTGGGCGTTGACGATTATTTGGGCACGTTGCGCTTAACGGTTGAAAAGCTGTACAGCATGGAGCAGGCCAGGGAGGCTTTTGCCAGGAGTATTCAATTGGCGTGGCCTGTGAATGAAGGGCATGGCTTTGTTACGAGACTGGGTGCGGTTCTGGAACCTTTTAAGGGCGGCGGCTGTCCTGTAGGTATCAGTTATACATCAAAGGTTGCGAAAGCGAATCTGCTGTTGGGTGACGAATGGCGCGTTCATCCAACCGATGAACTGGTGGCGCGATTGAGATCGTTGCTGGGCAACGAGGCTGTAGAGGTCAGGTACAGGTAAAAGACTGCGTAGGCCGGAATAAAGTTACCAGCCTGTCTTGAGTCTTTTGGCTTTGCTCAGGCGAGCATTGTCGAAGGGCGTAGTGCGAGGCGGAGTTTCCGAAAAATCCGGGGGGTAGGCAGGAAACACCTGTTCTTGCATTCGCTCGAACAGGCTTATTCCTGCCTACCCCGGTCCTTGTTTCGTTATTCCGTTTCTTGCCTTACCGTTTCAGCCGGTTTTGGCGCTGCTTCAACAACCGGTTTTGGGGCGGTTTCAATCGGTTTTAGCGCCGGAGCCGCCGGTTCAACAATAGGCGCCGGTCTTGGCGCATCCGAATCCTGATTGCCGGTATTAGCCTGAATGGGGGCGTCAGCCTGAGGTTCCGGACGCTCGGCTCTTTCCGCTCTTTTTGCAAACTCATTGTCGTAAGAACGGGTAGCCGGGCGCGACTCGTCGCTGCTTTCGGTGGGCGCGTCATACGCGGCATTTGAATCGCCGTCCGTTTCGGGCTTTTTGTAGTTGGGATTGCGCGGACGTCTGCGGTTCGGGCCCCTTCTGGCGTTGCTCTTTTTTGGGTGCTCCCCGGCAACCGCAGGAGAGGCAAGTTCCGGGGCAGTTGAAACAACTAAACTGACATCGGCCGCTTCACTTTTAACCTGTTCGGTTTTCGCGACAGGCAGGTTAGCCGGATCGAGATTGCGTCTTACGTTTCTGCCTTGACCGCGTGGAGGACGGTTTGGACGAGGCGACTCCTGATTTTGTTCCGGTTTTGATGCCGGCCCTTGTTCAGAAGCCTGGACTTGCTCTTTTTGACCGCGCCCTTGCCCGCGGCCACGGTTGCGTCCGCGTCCTTTTTCCTGGCCCTGTCTGTTGTCCCGCTCCCTGTTTCTGCCCGGTTGGCTCTCGTCAGCCGGTTTGGCTCTTTCCGTGGTTGGTGTTGCCGTTTCCTTTGTTTTAGGCGTAGCGCCAGAACCTACAAGCTTATGCCAGAAGCGTTGTATCAGGCTGGCTGATTCATTTTTGCTTTGCACGGGAGCAGGAGAGTCATGCAGGAATTCCTTGACCGCGGCTTTTGTCGTGCTCGGTTTTACTTGCTGGGCAAACTCAGGGATGGTGATGTCTTCCGCTTTTATTTGTAAATAGCTGGCTTTGCTGTCGCCTGCCTCTTTTTCCTTGATGCGTTCAATGTCATAAGCCGGTGTTTCCAAGTGTTTGCTGGGCAGGATCACAATGCCGACTTTCAGCCTGTTTTCAATTTGCTCGATGGCGCTGCGCTTCTCATTTAACAAGAAAGTTGCGCACTCAATCGGCAAGTGGGCAATGACTTTTTCCGTGCCTTTCTTCATTGCTTCTTCTTCAAGAATACGCAGTACGGAAAGCGCGACCGATTCTACATTGCGGATCGTACCTTGGCCTTTGCATCGAGGGCACGGCAGTTGTGTGGAATCGCCGAGCGACGGACGCATTCTTTGCCTGGACATTTCCAGCAGTCCGAAACGCGAGATGCGGCTGGTCTGGATGCGGGCACGGTCTATTTTAAGGGCGTCGCGCAGATGATTTTCAACGGTTTTCTGGTTTTTGTTGGACATCATGTCGATGAAGTCGATAACAAACAGGCCGCCTAAATCGCGCAATCTCAATTGGCGGGCAATTTCATCGGCCGCTTCCAGGTTGGTATTCAGCGCGGTTTCTTCAATGTCGCTGCCTTTGGTGGCGCGCGCCGAGTTGATGTCGATTGAGGTCAGCGCTTCAGTGTGATCGATGACTATCGAGCCGCCCGATGGCAGCGAAACTTCACGGCCGTAAGCTACTTCAATTTGGGATTCAATCTGGTACCGGTTAAACAGGGGGACGGCGTCCTGATACAGTTTTGCCTTGGGCAAAAAGTGCGGCATGACTTGCTTTAAGAAGTTTTGCACCAGTTTGAAAGAGTCTTCATTGTCTATCAGAATCTCGTCAATATTGCCGCGCAAATGGTCGCGCAAGGCTCTGATGATAACGTTGCTTTCCTGGAAAACCAGGAACGGCGCCGATTGTTCGCCGGCGGAGCGCTCTATGGCTTCCCAGAGTTGCAGTAAATAGTTTAAGTCCCATTGCAGTTCTTCGACGTTTTTGCCGCATCCGGCCGTTCTAACAATGAGTCCCATGCTTTCAGGGATCTCAAGCGCCGCCATCACTTCGCGCAGGTCGCTGCGGGTGTCGCCCTCTATGCGCCGTGAAATTCCGCCCGCTTTAGGGTTATTGGGCATTAACACCAGATAGGTGCCGGCCAGGCTGATATAGGTGGTTAAAGCCGCGCCTTTATTACCGCGTTCTTCTTTTTCAATCTGAACAACGATTTCCTGACCTTCTTTAATCAGGTCTTTTATGGCTGGACGGCGGCCGTCGTTTTCGACGCCGTCTTGTAGTTGACGGTAGAGCGGGGAAATTTCTTTGAAAGGTAAAAATCCGTGTTTTTCAGCGCCGTAGTTGACAAAGGCCGCTTCTAGGCTGGGTTCTACGTGGGTTACTATCCCTTTGTAAATGTTGGACTTTTTTTGTTCTTTCGAAGGTACTTCTATGTCAAAATCATACAGTTTTTGACCGTCTACCAAAGCGACTCGCAGTTCTTCTGCCTGCGTAGCATTGATAAGCATTCTTTTCATTCAATATTCCTTGTTGTGTCCTGCTCCATGGTCAGATTTTACTGACCAGACTGGTTTTGGTCATCGTGTTTGTGCGGGAGCGCGGCTGGTAAAGCCGCTTCTGGCTCCTGCATAACTTAGCTTTTACGGTCTTAATGTTCCGTCTCTGCATGCTGTAGTCGGTATCCTGATCTTCACTTAGGTGAAGACCGTGGCTAGTTGCACGGACAGAGTCTAAGCAAATAAATATTCTTTTTTTCAGTCTTGGTTGTAAAGTCCGTCTTAAACAGGAGTTATAAATCGTTCGTCTAGGGTCGAACGATGAACCCGAAAATCTTACAATGACGAGTCAGCGGGATAGTTAATCGCTGTTTTAATCATCATTGGGTAGCGCTCCAAGGCGGTTTTGTTAGAGAAACCACAGAGCAATAGTATGTTTTTTATATAAAAAACTTGCTTAATATAGCAATGTTATCGGCATACATCAATTTAAAGAATCAATCATGACCGGATGCTGGTATTATTTGCATTATGAATAGTGAAGATAAAAGCGTTACACCCAAAGTTCAATTGGTCGAAATTTCTGAAGAAAACAGCGATCAACGACTGGATAATTTTCTAATTGCCCGCTTGAAGGGCGTGCCTAAAAGCCGAATTTACCGGATCGTCCGTAAAGGTGAAGTGAGGGTCAATAAAGGCCGCGTCGATGTTAAATACCGTCTGGTTGCAGGCGATATAGTCAGAATTCCCCCGGTCAGAGTGGCCGAGCGCAGCGAAGAATCGTATGTTCCACAAGGTTTGCAAGCGGCGTTGCAAGAGGGCATTTTGTTTGAAGATGAAGGTTTCATGATCGTCAACAAACCGGCGGGTTATGCCGTGCATGGCGGCAGCGGCGTAAGTTCCGGCATTATCGAAGGCTTGCGCCTGATCCGGCCCGAAGCGCATTTTTTAGAGCTGGTGCATCGGCTCGATAAAGATACCTCCGGCTGCCTGATCATCGCCAAAAAACGCAGCGCTCTGAAATTGCTGCATGAGCTGTTTCGCGACAATCACGTCCATAAAACCTATCTGGCCCTGCTGGCGGGGCAGTGGGCCAGAAAGAAACTGGTGGTCACCGCGCCGTTGTTAAAAAATGTCAGCAAAGGCGGTGAACGGATGGTCGTCATCAGTCAAGCCGGCAAAGAGGCTGAGACGCTGTTTCGGCGCTTGAAATTATTCAGTGATTCGACGCTGGTCGAAGCCTCCCCCAAAACCGGCCGCACCCATCAAATACGCGTTCATGCCGCGAGTCTTGGACACCCCATCGTCGGTGACGAGCGTTACGGACGGGATGAAATCAACCGCGGATTTAAAGAGCGAGGCTATAAACGCATGTTTCTGCATGCGGAAAGGTTAAAATTTCAGCACCCTGTGACCGGGGAGCCGTTAACCATTTTGGCGCCTTTGCCGCAGCAATTGGAAGATTTGTTAAAACATGAAGAACAAGTTTGATTTAATCATATTCGATTGGGACGGCACCCTGATCGACTCGATAGACTGGATAGTGCATTGCCTGCAAACGGCGGGGCAGCAGTGCGGCTGCGCTATTCCGGAAGCCCAGGCCGCGAAAGACGTAATCGGGCTGAGCATCAGAAACGCCTGCGCCAAGCTGTTTCCCGTCGTCGATCAGGAAACGCTGACGCAATTGACGGCTTGTTACCAGCAAACCTATTTGTCCAGGCACTTAGGCAGGAAAGACTTATTTCCCGGCGTTTACGATATGTTGGTGGAATTGAAGCAGGCCGGTTATCAACTGGCCGTTGCTACCGGTAAAACCAGGGCCGGTTTGCAAGAGGCATTACAGGCGACAGATACCGAAGATTTGTTCTGCATCACCCGTTGTTCCGATGAGACCGCCTCTAAACCGGACCCGCTGATGCTGCATCAGATTATTCGGTATGCCAATGCCGCGAATGACCGGAGTTTAATGGTCGGCGATTCCGCGCATGACTTGCAAATGGCGATGAACGCCCAAATATCTTCGATAGCAGTATCCTGCGGAGCGCATCCGGAAGACATATTGCAACAATACAGTCCGTTGCTGTGCTTACAGCAGCCTGCGGAATTGCTGAACATTATTAGAGGTTAACAAGGCATGGACAATCAGAACAAACCAGAAGTCACTCGCGAATCCGGCTGGGAGCGCGAGGTTATTGAAAAGCTGGCTCTGGCCGCCGTTACCGAGCAGACAAGAGCGAGGCGCTGGGGCATTTTTTTCAAGAGCCTGATGTTTGTGTACTTGGTCGCCGTGTTCGGCGTAGCCGTGTATCCAAAGCTCAGCCAGAATATTGGCTCCGACAGCAAGGATCATACCGCCGTTATTAATGTAGTCGGCATGATTGCCGAGGGTAAAGACGCCAATGCAGACAGCATTATCGAAAGCTTAAGAAATGCGGTTAAAGACGAGCACACCAAAGGCATTATCCTGCATGCGAATTCGCCCGGCGGCAGCCCCGTGCAATCCTCTTATGTGTATGAGGAAATCAGGAAAATTAAGAAAGAACATCCCGATTTGCCGATTTATGCGGTGGTCAGCGATATTTGCGCCTCAGGTTGTTATTTTATCGTATCGGCCAGCGATAAAATTTTTGTCAACCCCTCCAGTCTGGTCGGCTCCATAGGTGTATTGATGGATGGCTTCGGTTTTGTGGACGGCATGCAAAAGCTGGGCGTAGAGCGGCGGTTGTTCACGGCAGGCGCACATAAAGCCATGCTGGATCCTTTTTCGCCGTCTAAAGAAGATGAAACGCTGTATATACAAAGCCTGTTAAATCAGGTGCACCAGCAATTTATCGGAGCGGTTAAAGCCGGCCGCGGCGACCGGCTTAAGGAAAGTCCCGACATGTTCTCAGGACTGGTCTGGACAGGCGAAGAAGGCGTGAAGCTGGGTATAGTCGATGGCGTCGGTAATCAGGATTATGTCGCCAAGGAGCTGATCGGCGCAGAAAAGCTGGTTGACTTCAGTCGACAGGAACATTTGCTCGATAAAATCGCAGGCAAGCTGGGAGCATCTTTCGGGCAGGCCATCGGCAGCATGGTTCAGGGGCTGTCGTTACGTTAACGGTTCAGTACCGATTCAGGATGATCGGTGAAAATGCTTTTCGCTCGATAATGGAACACGGATGACGCAGATAGAACGGATTTTTTAAAAGCAGAAACCAAGTTTTTGGGTGCTTTTAATCCGCGTCATCCGTGTTCTATTTTGTAGTTACGTTGAACAAACTTTGCTTGGATTGCCCATGAGAAATTTGATTAAAGCAGTCGCAGTCGTCTTGATGTTTTCCAACAGCTGTTTTGCAGAAAACAACTTGTCGGCAACCATCAGTTTGGACGAGGCTGCCAAACAAATAATCGAAGGCACCTATAACAAGGTGCTTGGCGCGCAAACAGAGGTCATTGACGGTAAAGAAATCTATATCATTAAAGTGCTGACGCCTGACGGCCGTATCCAGTATTACAAAATCGATGCGGAAACCGGTCAATTGGTCAATTAACTCCCCACGTATCAACAGACGAAAAAACATGCGCATTCTAGTTGTTGAAGATGAAGTAAAACTCTGCGAACAGATTCAGCAGTTCTTTGCCGATAAAGGTTTCGCCGTCGATACCGCTAATACCGGCCGCGACGGCTATTACATGGGCAAGGAATATCCGATCGATGTGGCCGTTATCGATATTGGTCTGCCCGATTTTTCCGGTATCGAACTGATCAAGCGCTTGCGTAAAGACAAGGTCACCGTCCCCATCCTGATCTTAACCGCCCGTAGCCGCTGGCAGGAAAAAGTAGAGGGACTGGAAGCGGGGGCTGACGATTATCTGGTTAAACCTTTTCATTATGAAGAGTTGCAGGCCAGGATTAACGCCTTGATAAGGCGGTCGGCCGGGGTGGCCCATCCGGTATTAACCCATGACAATATTGAGCTGGATACCGTGGCCCAGGAAGTCACGGTATCCGGCGTTAAACAGGAATTAACGGCCTATGAATACAAGGTGCTGGAGTACCTGATGTTCCGCAAAGGCGAAGTGGTGTCAAAATCCGTTTTGACGGCGCATATTTATGATGAAGATTTTGACCGTGACAGTAATGTTCTTGAGGTTTTTATCGGCCGATTAAGGAAAAAACTTGATCCCGACGGTACTCGCAAACCTATTGAAACCCTGCGCGGACGGGGTTACCTGATTTCCGCCAAGTGCGACTGATTTTTTCTCCCAAATCCGATGCAAGTTAAATCATTAAGCTTCCGGTTGCTGGTTTCGGCAGGCCTAGTGCTTGCCGGCTTCTTCGCGCTGGCTGCAGTGGTGCTTGAACAGGGGTTTCGCGAGAGCGCCGAGCAGGCGTTAAAGGAAAAGTTGCAGGTTCATGTCTACTCGCTGTTATCGGCCGCCGAACTTAAAAACAACGGCGACTTAAACATGCCGCCCAATTTGCCTGAGCCGCGGTTTGCAACGCCGGGTTCCGGCCTTTACGGTTTTATCCATCTGGCAAAAAAAAATCTGATTTGGCGCTCGCCATCGGCTATCGGTCTCGACGTAATACCGCCGCCGGAATTAAAGGCGGGCGCCATGCAGTTTCTGTTGACCGAACATAACCGTTACGCACTGCATTATGCGGTGATCTGGAAAAATGTCGTGGGCGTTGAACGCGAATATATTTTTACCGTAACCGAAGACGCCCAGTTTGTCAGCAGTCAGGTGGAGCGCTTCAGGGAAACCTTGAGAACCTGGTTGTTGGCATTGGGCGTGGCTTTGATGTTTATTCAGTTGGCCTTGTTGCGCTGGAGCCTAAAGCCTTTACGGATTATCGTAAAAGATCTTGCGGCGATAGAAAAGGGGCGCAAAACCCATTTGGACGGCGACTATGCGACCGAGCTGGAAGGACTGGCCGGTAATCTTAACGCCTTCATCAACAGCGAACGGGCGCATCTGGAACGTTACCGAAATGCCCTGGCGGATTTGGCGCACAGCCTGAAAACGCCGCTGTCGATATTGCGCGGCTGCGCCGAGTCTTTCAGCGTCAATAAGGCGACGGTAAAAGAGCAGATTTTGCGCATGGATGAAATCGTCGAGTATCAATTACAGCGGGCTGCGGCAAAAGGCGAGCATAAGACAGCCGGAACCGTGGATTTATCGGCGGTTATAAAAAAAATAAGCGCATCGCTGGCGAAGGTTTATATCGATAAAAACATAACGTTCGATATTGCTGTGCCTGAACAAAGCCCGGTTTATTATGAAGAGGGCGACCTGTACGAAATAGCCGGGAACCTGATGGACAACGCCTGCAAGTGGTGCCGGCATACCGTGAAAGTCAATGTTTCGCTGAGCGAACGCAAAGGCAGGCGGAATTTTGCCGTATTGCTGGAGATTGAAGACGACGGGCCGGGGATTCCTGTCGGAAAACTGGCTGAAATTTTAAAAAGAGGCGTCCGCGCCGATGAAAATATCCACGGCCACGGCATCGGCATGGCCGTCGTTTATGACCTGGTCGGGCTGATGGGCGGACTGTTGGAAGGCAAAAAGAGCGAAGCGCTGGGCGGAATGAAATGGAGTGTTTATTTGTCGTGAGGGTTTTCTCCAGCCAATTCCAAAACAGTGGCGATTAGCTTTTGGCTTAAATGAATATCCGAGTTTTCAATTTGTCGCAGCAATGGAGAAACTTCTGTAATAAATCCCTTTTCCTTAGCCGCAAGCAGCACACCGAGCGAGCCTATGGTGCTGATACGATTAATCTTGGCTACTTTGCGGCCGCGCCGATCATTAATCAGCAGCTTATCGGCTGAAATTTGTTTATAGAGCAACTTCGCTTCCGTTTCACCCGCATCGGCAAACGCATCCAGAAAAACATACGCTTGCATGTCAACTTGGCGAACCTTGCCTTGCAAAAAGATTTTAAGTGCCTGGGCTTCCTTTTTGTTAGGGCGAGTGACTTCGTTATAGACCGTTTCAGGGACAACCACGGAATCAAACAGATGCTCCAATAGGCCTAAACTATCGCAAACCGATAGTGCGATAAGCGCCGAACAGTCAGCCACCAGGATCATGGCAGGTTCATTCCCGCCAGTTCTTCAAGCAGCTCTTCTTTGCTTATATCAATGACAGGAACATCATTTTGTTTACAGGCAGCCATAAACTCATAAATATCCATGCCAGCCAGTTCGGCAGCTTTCGATAGCGTAACCCGGGCATTTTTAAACAGCCATAGGGAATAACTCAAACGCATATCCTTTTCTATGTCTGCGGCTGATTGGAAACTTACAAAATCATTGGGTAGGTTGACTGCAATCTGCATGGTGTCTCCTAAGGGTTTATGGGTATGCCGAAGTTTGGCTTGTTTGGATTATAACCGGACGGGGCGGAATAAGCCCGAGCAATGTGCAACGGAAACAGCGCTTTACCCATTGCGGTCTGTCTGCAATTTAAACGCGACAAACAGGTTGCGATTGGTTTGCGCGGAGCTTTCCAATATTTTTTCGCTTCTTCCAGCGCTTTGGTCAAAGCTTCCGGGGGGCTGCGTTTAAAGGGTTTGCTCTGTGCTCATGATCGTTTTAAGTCGCCGAAAAAAAAGGATGGTCGTGCTTTAACGTAACGGTGCTGAGCGTAAAACCAAGCCTATGATACCTGCTTCAACATGCCCATGCCGTTAGGTTTTTTGACCACCTGCAGCTGGGCCTTAAAGCGTTTCTGAACGCCTTCGACATGGGAAATGACGCCGACGGTTTTGCCGTGGGTATGCAGGCCTTCCAATGTGCTGATTACGGTGTAAAGCGTGTCCGCATCCAGATTGCCGAAACCTTCATCGAGAAATAACGAATCCACGGACTTGCCGTTATTAGCCAATTCCGAAAGCCCCAGCGCCAGCGCCAAACTCACTACAAAGCTTTCGCCGCCGGATAAGGTCTTGGGCAGTCTGTGCGCATTGCCTTGGTAAGTGTCTTCAACTTCCAGCGCCAAGCCCTGTTCACTGGGCGTTTGCCGCAGGTAATAGCGGCCGCTGACTTTTTCCAGCACCGCATTGGTTTGGGACAATAACTGATCGGCCACCCGCTTTTGAACCCGTCGACGAAAAGCCATGCCGCTTTCCTCCGCTATTTGGGCGGCCTCGGCGTTGCGCAACCGGGCAACCTCTTCTTGATCCTGTAATTGGGCCAGGATTGCGTCGGCCTTTTGCTGGTATTGTTTTTGCTCTTTCAACAGCTGTTCCAAACGCTGTACTTCCAGGTCGGCTATCGCCAGTTTCTCGGTGACGCTCTTTAGCTGGGCATCCAGCTGGTCCGGACTCAATTCAATTGCAAGCGGTGTATTTTCGGCTTCCAGGTCCAGCCGGCTTTTTTCCAGTTCTACGGTTTTGGCGTCGATTTCCTGTTCCAGTTCCGCCAGGTGCCGCTCCAGTTCCGGCTGGTGTTGCAGCAGCGCCAGGGTTTCAGTCAGCTGATGCAGGTCGGCAAATTGCGTTCCCTGTAATTTGCCTTGCAATACCTGTTTCAGTGCGGCGAGTTCGGCTTCCAGTTTGGCAATCCGCTGTTCCTGGTCGGCAATCAGTTTTTGCTTTTCAATCAACGCCAAATGCAGGCCGACGATTTCTTCGGCTTGCAGTTGACGGCTGTAATGCTCAAGCTTTTCGTTGCATGCGGCTATTTCAATGCGGCAATGGTCCGCTTTTGCCTTCAATCCTTCCAGTTCCTCGGTTAAGTTTTTTTGACGGAAAGCATAGCTTTGATATTCCTGCCGACGCGCATTCAGTCGATCAAACAAAGCATCTTCCTTGCCTTTAGAGGGCATTTTTTCGCCCAGCAAGGCTAATTGCGCAAGCACCTTGTCGGCCAGTTGTTGCTCTTCCTGCTGACAGGCAGCCAATGCGGCGTCGTAGTTGACCTCGTCCTGGGGGCGTTCCCGCCATTCGGCATCCAGTTGTTGGGTATTTAGCTGCAAGCGTTTAACAGTGGCTTCGCCCTTTTCGATTAAGGCTTTTAACTGTTCGATGCCGGCCTGTTTGCGGCGATAGCCGGCGACCACAGTGGTAACGGTTTTTAATTCGCTTATTTCGGTTTTTAACAAACGTCTTATTAAGCGCAGTTTGTTGATATTCAGCTTTTCACTGGCCGTGTTAAGCCGGTTACACAATGTTTGCCATTGGGATCTGATTCTGAGCAGTTCTGTTTGATTAGCCTGATTTTTTTCCGCCAGTTTTTGGGCTGTTTTAAGCTGTTGAGTCAACTTGCCTGCGGCCGTCATTAAGGTTTTTATTTTCGCTTTCTGGTCGGTCAGGGCCTGTTGGGAATTGGCTGCTTTCGGCGGACGTTCGGCATAGGGATGCTCCAGCGCGCCGCATAAAAAGCACGGTTCGCCGTCGACAAGATGCTGCCGGTCTGGAGCCATTCTTTTTAGCAATGTTTCATGGAAAACAGTTGTTTCCAACGCGAGTTTAATATTTTCTTCCCGGCTTATTTCCTGTTTTAACGCGTCAAGTGCGGATTCCAGCTCTTCAATGTCATGGCCCGGCTGCTCTTTGCGGCCAAAGATGCCGAAAAAGTTAAAGCCGCTTTGGGCCAGTTTGTGGTTTGCCAGGGACAGATTATAAAGTTCCCGAAAATCCTTAACCCGTTCTTGCTGCTCTTGCCGGAACTCCTCCAGTTCAGCCAGGTTCCTGCCCTGGGCTAATTCATTCAGTTCCTTTTCCGCCAGCGGCAGTTTGCGTGTTAATTCGGCAATTCTTTTGTTTTCCTGGGCAATCCCGGATTTGTTGTTTTTCAGCGATGCCAGGGTATTTTTCGACCATTTGGCGGATGCTTTTTGTTTTTCTTTCAACTCGGACAGGTCGGTCCTGAGGTTTTTTAACCGGCCGGTTTCGGGAAAACTGGTCAGCAGGGATTCGTCCGCAATATGCTCTTCCAGCCATTTTGACGTCGTAGCAAGAGCGGCGGTTTTATCGTCAATCTGAATACTTAAGGATTGCCATAAGTCCGACTCCGATTGCTGTTGCGCAGTCAGTTGACCTAGTTGGGTTCTGAGGTTGGTTATCGTTTGCCCCTGTTCGGTAACCGATTTACGGGACAAACCGTCCGGAGCGGTTTTATCTTTGCCAATGTGCTCTTGTATCTGCTTAAGTTCGCCCTGAAAGGCCGCCAATGTCGCTTTGCCCTGGTGGATTTCGTGATGTTTTTCCTTAATCGCCAACACATCGTCTGTAAACAGCAGTGCGTCCTGGGCCGTGGTCAGCTTATCCAGTTTTTGCTGTTCGGCACTCGCCAGCGTTTGGGTTTGTTCCAGGTTTTTTTCCTGGTCGGCAATCCGGTTTTGCAGGTCCAGCACATTTTGCAGCGAGGTCTGCTGCTGCTTCAGATTGCTTTGTTGTTCCCGCAACTCGGTCGATTGGTCGGTAAAGTCGAGCAGATCATGTTCGCAAGCTTCCAGTTTTGCCGGCTCCATGACCGGTATAATCGATAAATCCTGTTTTAAATTATCCAGGCGTTGTTGCGCTTCGGCGGCCTGTTCAGTGACTTCATTTTTATAGTCCGCATAAATATCGGCGCTGATGATTTTTTCCAGAATATCCATGCGCTCGGTGTCCAGCGCGTTGAGAAATGCGGCAAAATCGCCCTGCGCCAACATGATCGAGCGGGTGAAATTGCGGAAATTCATCCCGGTAATGTCGGTAATCCGTGCGCATACCTGCTGGGTTGTGGTTGCCAGCACTTCGTTGTCGCTTAAACGGGTTAATTTCATTTCAGGCGGCGCAAGCTCGCCTTCAGGAATTGCATCGACCCGTTGCACATGCCAGCTGGACCGGTATTTTACCTGGTCCAAAACAAATTCGATTTCCGAGTAGCACTCAGCCGTGTGCTTGGTCATCACATGTCTGGCCGGCCGGTCGAAACGAAAAGTCTCGCCGTACAAGCCCAGCGTAATGGCGTCTAAAATACTGGATTTTCCCGATCCGTTAGGGCCGGTAATGGCAAAAACCCCGGTATCCGAAAAAGGCGATTGTTCAAAATCGATCCGGCTTTCGCCTTCCAATGAGTTGATATTTTTAAAATGAATATTAAGTATTTTCATTGGCTGACGGCTTTGCTTTGCAGCGGTTTGGGGATTTTCAAAAAAATCATTATAACGCTGTCCGGCGATTTTTTCTCAACCTATGCGACATGGTGTAACAAATGGGAAAGATAATGGCTAAAGCTGAAGAGGTATAACCTGAAACCCTTTGAAGAAAGGGGAAAAAGCTATCGTTGCTAATATCCGGAAATCGAAATATTTATGAAGAGAGGCAAGCGCATGAGCCAAAAAATGCGCTTGGTGTCCCAGTAGCCATGATTATTCCGGGTAAAATAAAACATCTGCTAGAATGGAACAAGGAGGAGAAAACTTAATGCTGAAAAATACTTTACGCTGGCTGTTGACCTTGATTTATAAGGTTGAAGTAAGAGGTCTGGACAACTACAAAAAGGCAGGAAAGCGAGTCCTGATTATATCCAATCACACGTCCTTTCTGGATCCGCTACTGCTGGGGGTGTTTTTACCCGATGAAATCACTTTTGCGATCAATACCCATATTTCCCAACGTTGGTGGTTGAAGCCTTTTTTGGGATTATCCCGCGTATTCCCGATGGACCCGACCCACCCTATATCACTGAAGGATTTGATTCATCATCTGCAGCAGGATACCCGCACCGTAATTTTTCCCGAAGGCCGCATTACAGTAACCGGTTCGTTGATGAAAATTTACGACGGCACCGGCATGGTCGCCGACAAATCCGAAGCGGCGATATTGCCTGTGCGCATTGAGGGCGCCGAATATACGCATTTTTCCAAGTTGCGCAATATTGTTCGCTTGCGCTTATTTCCCAAAATCACTATCCAGATTTTGCCTCATACCTTCGTTTCGCCGCCTCCGGCGTTAAGAGGCAAAAACCGCCGCAAATACAGCGGGCATATTTTGGCCGACATCATGACTGAAATGATGTTTGCGACCAGCCATTACCGGCAAACCATTTTCGCCAGCCTGCTTGAGGCGCGCAAAATACACGGCGGCAAACATATTGTTGCCGAAGATCTGGAGCGTATTCCGCTAAGCTACGACAATTTAATTACCCGCAGCATTGCGATAGGCAACGCTTTAAAGCGGATTACGGTCGAAGGAGAAAATGTCGGGGTGTTTTTGCCCAACTCGACCAAAACCCTGGCAGTTATTTTAGGCTTGCAACTTTACGGCAGGGTGCCGGCCATGTTGAATTATTCAACCGGTTCGGCCGGTATGATTTCCGCTTGCAACACGGCGCAAGCCAAAACCGTTTTGACTTCCCGCCGCTTTATCGAGCTGGGCAAATTAACCGAGGAAGCCGACCATCTGGGCGGACAAGTCAATCTGGTTTATCTGGAAGACTTGGCCGGCCGCCTGTCCGCCGTGGACAAACTCCAGGCGCTGGTGCAATGCAAAACCGCCAATCTCTGGTACAAACACACCCGATACAGTCCTGACAGCCCGGCCGTGGTTTTATTTACTTCCGGCTCTGAAGGCGCGCCGAAAGGCGTGGTGCTGTCTCATTCCAACATCCTGTCCAATCTTAAACAGCTGGAAGCCCGGATCAATTTTACGGCGCGGGATGTGGTGCTGAACTTTTTGCCGATGTTTCATTCCTTCGGCTTTACCGTCGGCACCATGTTGCCGGTACTGAACGGCATGCCCACCTTCTTTTATCCGACCCCGCTGCATTACGCGGTGATTCCTGAAATCGCTTATGAAATCAGCGCCACGATCATGTTCGGCACCAATACTTTTTTTGCAGGCTATGCCAAAAAAGCGCATGCCTATGATTTTTTCAATATGCGTTATGTGGTTGCCGGCGCAGAAAAACTGCAGGAAACGACGCGGCAGCTTTGGGCGGATAAATTCGGTATACGCATCCTGGAAGGTTACGGCGCGACCGAAACAACGCCTATTGCCTCCGTCAATACGCCGATGGACTATAAAGCCGGTACCGTTGGCCGGTTGATGCCGTCCATGGGTTACAAACTGGAGCCTGTCGATGGCATTGAAGACGCGGGCAGGCTACACCTCAGCGGACCCAATATCATGTTGGGTTATCTGTTGGCTGATAATCCGGGCAAATTGGTTCCAGCCAAGTCGATTTATGGCGAAGGCTGGTACGACACCGGCGATATTGTGCATGTCGATAATGAAGGTTTTGTCAGTATACGCGGCCGAAGCAAGCGTTTTGCCAAAGTCAGCGGGGAAATGGTTTCATTAACCGCAGTAGAGCAGCTGGCCGCCAATGCCTGGCCGGATGCGCATCACGCCGTAATCAGTCTGCCTGATGCCAAAAAAGGCGAACAGGTTATTTTGCTCACGACTCAAAAACAGGCGACGGTTAGTGATTTGGCGGCGGCATCTAAAGGTGTGGCTCTTATCCTCCTGCCCAAGAAGATTTTGGTGGTTGACGCAATTCCGGTGATGGCGACCGGTAAAACCAATTACCTGGCGGCGACAGAGCTGGCGGTCGGTAAAGTATAGGGTACGCGCCGTACTTTTTTTTGGGGTTTACCGGTCTTAACGCTCTGGAAATGGTGCGCGATGCGTGCCCTACACAACTAACCAACATCATTACCATGCACAAACAAATCTATCCGCTACTGATCGCCCAGTTCTTATCCGCATTTGCCGATAACGCTATTTTATTTACAGTGATTGCGATGGTGATGCAGTCTGCGCAGCTGCCCGGCTGGTACGTTCCGGCATTGCAAAGCGCGTTTCTGATTGCTTTCGTGTTGCTGGCTCCGTGGGTGGGCGGGTTCGCCGATAACCATCCAAAATCCAGGGTGCTGATTATCGCCAATCTTATTAAGGCGGCGGGGGCGGGGCTTTTGCTGTGCAACGTGGAACCGCTGATTGCTTATTGCGTGGTCGGTGCCGGCGCGGCCATTTACAGTCCGGCAAAATACGGCATCCTGCCTGAGTTGGCCGGGCATGCATTTCTGGTTAAAGCGAACAGCTGGATCGAAGGCTCCACCATTTTGGCTATTTTGCTGGGCATGATTATCGGCGCCAAGGTGGCGGATTACTCGATATTCTGGGCGTTGACCGGGACGATCATTATTTTTGCGGCCTCGGCTTTGATCACAGTGGCATTACCTGTCCGCGTCCTGAAACATGAGGTTTTTCCTGGCTCCAGAGTCATTGTTTTCTGGCGGCAAATAGGTTCGTTTTTTACCACGCCGCGCTCACGTTTCGCTATTTTGGGCGGTTCCTTGTTTTGGGCTGCCGCGGCAACCTTAAGAGTGATTATTGTGGTTTGGGCGCCGCTGGTTTTATTGTCCAAAAATGCCACCGAGATTGCGGAACTGACCTTGTTTCTGGCCGTCGGCATTATCGCAGGATCGGCCCTGGTGCCCCGGATGATTCCGCTAGAGCATTTGCGCCGCGCCAGAATCCCCGCTTATTTAATGGCCTGCTTCATCATTGTGCTGAGCCTGATGGACAGCGTCTGGCCGGCCCGGTTTACCCTGTTTTTCATCGGTATGATGGGCGGCATGTTTATCGTCCCGGTCAACGCCGCGTTGCAGGAACTGGGGCAACAAAGTATCGGTAGCGGGAGTGCGGTGGCTCTGCAAGGGTTTTTTCAAAATCTTGCCATGCTATTGGCGGTTGGCGGCTATACTTTTGCCGCCGCACATAATATGACCCCTGTATTTGCAATGTTTATGCTGGGCTTGTTGGTATTTTGCGCCACTTTTCTGGTATCGTTGCATCTGCCTGATAATCAACAAAAATAAAAAACAGTTAATCTCTAGGCGTACGCTTTGGATTACAATAATAATTATGAGGAGCCCGTTAAATGAATCTGTTTGAACTTGGAAAAATCACCATGACCCCATCGGCCATTTCGATTATCGCCAGTTTTAAAGTGCCCATTGGGGATTTGTTGGACAGGCATCAAAGAGGAGATTACGGGGAGGTGTCGGAGACAGATTGGCGTGAAAACACGCTTGCGCTACTGCCTGAATCGGTGGAAAGAGTCATGTCGGTTTATATCGTCGGCAGTGAAAAACTGTGGGTTATCACGGACCCGGACAGAGCGGTGACAACATTATTAACAGAGGAGGATTTCTAGCGCTTTGTTTTTCCTGCATGGATGCAGGTAAGAGGCGTGGGCAGGAGCGGAAGCTTCGCTTAATTTCCAAGCCGGGTAGCACGCACTGCGTACCTTTTTTGGGATTCAATTGACCTGAAACGCTTTGAAAATGGTACGCGATGCGTCTCCTGACATCACTGCCGTTAAGTTAAGGTTTGTTCCGTCTCATCGCGAACGGCTTAATTTAAATAGCATTGCCCCTGACATAACTCATAACTGTGTTTTTGTTTGGCAACAAAGCGTATCAACGGAGTACAAGACTGAATGTTTGCATGGTTTAATGATTTGCTGGCCGCCAGCAATTTTATGCCTCACGGCGCTTGTTATCTATGGCTGCCGTCAATATTGTGGCTACATATTATCAGCGATAGCATTATTGCGCTTGCCTACTACTCCATTCCGTTTGCATTGTTCTATTTTGCCAAGAAACGCACCGACTTGGCTTACCGCTGGGTGTTTGTGCTGTTTGCAGTCTTTATTTGTTTGTGCGGCACCACTCACTTAATCAGCATCTGGACTATTTGGCATCCCGATTATTGGCTGGATGGCCTGATAAAGCTTGCCACAGCGCTTGTTTCGATAGTAACGGCGGCGCTGATTTGGCCGTTGATTCCAAAACTATTATCACTGCCTAGTCCCAAAGAGCTGCAAACAAGCGAAACCTATCTGCGCGCTATCTTCGACGCCACCCCTGACGCGATGCTGATCAGCAATGAACAAGGGGTTATTACCATGGCCAATCAGCAGGCCGAGTGTTTGTTGGGGTATCCGGTTAACGAACTGCTCGGGCTATCGGTTGAAGTCCTGGTGCCGGAGCGCTTTCGCGCGAGACATCCGGCATTGCGGGAACAGTTTGCTTCCTCGGCGGTCGTCCGGCCGATGGGGGTGGGGCGGCCGGTAATGGTGCTGCGAAAAGACGGCAGCGAACTGGATGTGGAAATCAGCTTAAGCCCGATCCATACACAACAAGGTTTGTTTTTTGCCAGCGCCTTGCGTGATATCACCGAACGGAGGCAAGCCGAGGCTACGCTACAGGCAAGCGAAGAGCGTTTTCGACGGATGGCCAACAGCTCCCCGATTATGATCTGGATTACCGACGCCTTAGGGGAGCCCACTTTTGTCAATCAATCCTGGCTTGATTTCACAGGCCTTGATTCGAAACAGACTATGACGCATGAGGACTGGGTCAGCACTATTCATCCCGATGACAGAGCAACCGCCTTCGTGGCGTATTACCAAGATACTCAAATTCACAAAACCATTACCACCGAATACCGGTTGCGCAACGCGAATGGCGAATGGCGCTGGATTTTAGATAAGAGTACGCCGCTTTATGATGAAAGCGGCGTGTTTACCGGTTATATCGGCTCGGCAATCGATATTACCGAGAGCAAACAAGTGCAGCAAATATTGCAGGACAAGGAGCGGATGTTGTCCGAGTCGCAACGCATCGCCCATGTCGGCAGCTGGTCTGTGGAATTGGCGACCGGTTGCATCAGCTGGTCGGACGAAATGTATCGCATTTACGGCGTTACGCCGGAGACATTCGGACTTTCCCCGAAAGCGATTCTCGATTTGATTCATCCCGGCGATCGTGCAGTGATGAAAAGGTGGCTCAGCGACTGTCGGGCCGGGAAGAAGTCCCGCGAACTGGATTTCCGCATCATGCTGCCGGATGGCGCCGTTCGTTTTATCCGCGGCAGCGGCGGCTTGCAATACGACAAAATGCAAAGACCGTTACGGATGGTGGGTAGCGCACAGGACATTACTGAACGTAAACGGATAGAGTTGGACCTGCGCATCGCCGCCACTGCTTTTGAATCCCAGGAAGCAATGGTCATCACCGATACGGCAAGCGTCATTCTGCGGATCAACAAAGCCTTTACCGAATCTACCGGCTATACGGAACAGGAGGCCGTGGGCCAAAAAATAAGCATACTCAAATCAGGGCGCCATGATGCGGCCTTTTACAGGGCGATGTGGGAAAGCATTCTGCGCGCCGGCGCCTGGCAGGGGGAAATATGGGACCGGCGCAAGAATGGCGAGGTTTATCCCAAATGGTTGTCAATTACTGCGGTAAAGGGGAACGATGGCGTGGTCAGTCATTATGTCGGCATCCATACCGACATCACCGAGCGTAAAACCGCTGAAGAGCAAATCAAACAGCTGGCTTTCTATGATCCGCTGACCCGGCTGCCCAATCGCCGGCTGTTGCAGGAGCGGCTGAAACACGGCATTAATATGGAACGGCGTGAAGGCAAGCAGTTGGCATTGCTGATGCTGGATCTGGATCGTTTTAAATCGATTAACGACAGCCTGGGGCATTTGGCAGGCGACGAGTTGCTGCAACAGGTTGCGGCAAGAATTACGGCCCGGTTGCGTGACGTCGATATGGTGGCCCGCTTGGGCGGCGATGAATTTATCGTGTTGCTGGAAGATATTGCCCAGCCGGAAGATGCAGCGCGGGTGGCTAAAGAAATCGTCGCCGATTTAACCAAGCCTTTTAGTTTGCCCCATAGCGACAACGTCCAGATTGGCGTCAGCATCGGCATCAGCTTGTATCCGCAACACGGCGACAGCCCTGAGATACTGATGGATCATGCCGATGCCGCATTGTATCAGGCTAAAGACGCCGGGCGCGGCTGCTTTGCCTATTTTTCCGAAGACCTGACGGTCGCCGTCCGGGAACGCATAGCATTGGAAACACGGCTGCGCCGTGCGATTGAGCAGCAGGAACTGTGCGTTTTCTTTCAGCCGCAGGTGGATATTGCCAGCGGCCGCATCGTCGGCGCCGAGGCCTTGGTGCGCTGGCAGGATCCGGTTGTTGGCTTGATTCCGCCGATCCGTTTTATCCCCATTGCTGAAGAAACCGGCCTGATTCTCGCGATTGGCGAATGGGTGCTGCGGGAAACCTGCCGCCAAGGTCGAGAATGGCTGGATGCAGGTTTGCCGCCGTTAACGTTAGCGGTCAATGTTTCCTCTTACCAATTCCGCCGTGGCGACATTTGTGCTTTGGTGATTACGGTGCTGGAGGAAACCGGTTTTCCAGCCAAACAACTGGAACTGGAAATAACCGAAAGCGGGTTGATGGAGAATCAGGATAACGCTACGGCTATTCTCAATACGCTCCGCGATCAAGGCGTTCGTTTTGCGATTGATGATTTCGGCACCGGGTATTCATCGCTGGCTTATCTTAAACATTTTCCGCTGGATGTATTGAAAATTGACAAGAGTTTTATCGACGATATTCCTTTTCAGCAGGATGACATGGAAATCGCCGCGACTATTGTCGCCATGGGACACATACTCGGCTTTAAGGTCCTGGCGGAAGGTGTGGAAACTATCGCGCAATTGGCGTTTTTGCAGGAAAAAGGCTGCGATATGTATCAGGGGTATATCAAAAGTAAAGCGGTGCCTGCCCATGAGTTTGCCGGGTTACTCCATAAGCAGCAGCCTAAGTAGGCCGGATTAGCGTACCATGCCGACAGCAGGTCGCTTTAGGCGACCCCCGGGCGCATTGAAGCCGAAAATGTCGGGTTACGGCTATACTAACCCGACCTACGGAACTAAAAAAATCGTAGCAAGGAAAAAAATAATAATGATAAATTTCCATCAACTTGCAGCATTACTAAAACAACTTGTCGTCGCCGTATTTTACGCCATGATCGGCTTGGTTGTTCTTGACTATTGTTCAGATAACGGTGTTATCAGTGTCATCTGGTTGCCGGCAGGATTGGCGTTGTCGGTTTTGTTGATGGGGGGAAGCAGGTACGCTTGCGGGGTATTCTTTGGCGCATTGCTGGTCAACGTGATAGCCGTCAATTCCTTTTGGCCCGCCGCAACAATCGCGGCAGGCAATACAGTGGAGGCGCTTTTGGCCGCCTGGCTGCTAAGGCGCAACGATATTCTTAATCAATCCGTTCTCTCCACCCGCAGCTACCTGCGATTGCTGATGGCCGGCGGTGTAGCCAGCGTTATAGCCGCACTGACGGGAGCCTCGGCATTAGTTTTTTCCGGATTCCCGGCTGGAGAATTTTTTTATCCGAACCTGATTTATTGGTGGATGGGGGATGTGTTGGGCATTGCCTTGATCACTCCGCTGATTCTGGTTTGGCGGCGAGCGCCGGACGATGGGCTGGGGCTGAGCCGGTTGGTCGAGTTCATGTTGTTGTTCGGCCTGACTTTTCTGGCCGGGCAGGTCATTTTCATGGGTTGGTTGCACGACTCGGTGGGTCATGTCGCCAAGGGCTACTGGATGTTCCTGATTGTGACTTGGGCGGCGGTGCGGCTGGAGGCCCACGGCGTAGTAGTCATACTGGTTATGTCGGCGGTCATAGGGCTGCTTGGCGCGTTGCAGGGAACCGGCTATTTCGCAAAGGATATTGCACAAACCTATCTGGCCAATTATTGGTTTTTTATGATGATACTGTCCGTGACAGGCATGGCGCTGGCTACGTATTTTGTCGGGCGCAGGCGCGCCGAACAGGCGTTGGCATCAAAAGAAGGCTATCAACGCGCCATTTTCAACGCCACACCGGATGCGATGTTGATTAGCGACATGCATGGCATTATTACCCAGGTCAACCAGCAAGCCGAGTTGCTGCTGGGTTATAAGTTTGAAGAACTGGTCGGCCAGTCGATTGAGATTTTGGTGCCGGAAGGTTTTCGCCCCAAGCATCCTGAGCTGCACGCCAATTTTGTTGCCTCGCCGGTCGCCAGGCCGTTAAGAACCGGACGAACCCTACAGGCGCGACGAAAAGACGGCAGCAGTCTTGACGTGGACATCAGCGTAAGCCCGATTAAAACGGAACAAGGCCTGTTTTTCGCAAGCGCATTACGGGACATCACTCTGCATAAGCGGGCGGAGGCGCATCTTCGCGTGGCCGCCATCGCTTTCGAGTCCAAAGAGCCGATGGTTATTACCGATGCGGACAGCATTATTTTACAGGTTAACCGGGCCTTTACCGAATCTACAGGTTATACAAAAGAAGAAGCTGTCGGCCGGAGAATAAACCTGCTCAAATCCGGGCGTCATGATGCGGCTTTTTATGCAGAGATGTGGGCATGCATCGAGCGAGACGGCACATGGCAGGGCGAAATTTGGGATCGGCGCAAGAATGGCGAGATTTATCCGAAGTGGCTGATCATCTCGGTCGTGAAAGGGGATGACGGCGTGGCTACCCATTATGTCGGCACGCATATCGACATCACCGAGCGCAAGGCCGCTGAGGAGCAGATCAAACAGCTGGCCTTCTATGACCCGCTTACCCGGCTGCCCAATCGGCGGCTGTTGCAGGAGCGGCTGAAACACGGCATTGATGTCGAACGGCGCGACGGCAAACAGCTGGCATTGCTGATGCTCGATCTGGACCGCTTTAAAGCGGTTAACGATAGTCTGGGACATCAGGCAGGCGACGGCTTATTGCAACAAGTTGCGGCAAGGATTACAAACCGGTTGCGCGATGTAGACATGGTGGCCCGTTTGGGCGGCGATGAATTTATCGTGTTGCTGGAAGACATTGCACACCCTGAAGATGCCGCACGAGTGGCGGAAGACATTATTGCCGACTTAAGCAAGCCTTTTTACGCGGTTCAGGGCGAAGACATGCTGATTGGCGTCAGCATTGGCATCAGCTTGTATCCGCAACACGGCGACAGTCCTGAGATACTGATGGATCACGCAGATGCCGCATTGTATCAGGCTAAAGACGCCGGACGCGGCTGCTTCGCCTATTTCTCGGAAGATCTTACCCTCGCGGCTCGTGAACGGATTGCGTTGGAATCGCGTTTGCGCCGGGCGATCGAGCAACAGGAGCTGCGCGTTTTTTACCAGCCGCAGGTCGATATTGCCAGTGGCCGCATCGTCGGCGCCGAGGCATTGGTGCGTTGGCAGGATCCGGTTGACGGTCTTATTCCGCCGTTCCGTTTTATTCCCGTTGCCGAGGAAACCGGCCTGATTCTGGCGATTGGCGAATGGGTGCTGCGGGAAACCTGCCGCCAAGGCCGGCAATGGCTGGATCAGGGCTTGCCGGTGTTAACCCTGGCAGTCAATGTGTCACCGCACCAGTTTCGCCGCGGCGACATTTGCGGCCTGATTGCTAAAGTGGTGGATGAAACCGGTTTTCCGCCCAAGCAACTGGAATTGGAAATAACCGAAAGCGGATTGATGGAGAACCAGGACAACGCGACAGAAATTCTGAACTGCCTGCGCGAGCAGGGCATCCGGCTGGCCATTGACGACTTCGGCACGGGTTATTCGTCTCTTGCTTATCTTAAGCACTTCCCGCTGGATCTGTTAAAAATCGATAAGAGTTTTATTGACGATATTCCCCATCTGCAGGACGACATGGAAATTGCCGCCACTATTATTGCAATGGGGCATATTCTGGGCTTTAAAGTCTTGGCCGAAGGCGTCGAAACTGTGGAGCAACTGGCATTTTTGCAGGAAAAAGGCTGTGATATGTATCAAGGCTATTTCAAAAGCCGCCCCGTGCCCGCGGAAGAGTTTGCCCGGTTGTTGCAGGAGCAGCAGATGTAGTGCGCGGGTGGCGGCAGCGAAATTCATCGCATAGGCCGCTATCGGATATTGCGCACCCAGCCGGCAATAAAGCTGTCCACCAGCAATAGGAGGGTATCTTCTACATCGTTAATATCCGCCGCATCCAGCTCGTCGGTCAGGGACAACGTGCAAATACCGTGAACGCCGCCCCACAGCGCCCGCGCAGCCTGTTTGCTTTGTTGCGCTGAACAGCCCGGCGCAAGTTGTGCAAACTGCGCTTCCACGCGGCTAAAAATCCGGTCTATTTTCTGCCGGTACCATTCAGGGAACTCGGTATCCCGCACAAACATCATATTCCAGCGGCTAAAGTTCCGGGCGGCAAACTTTAAATAAGCCTTGGCCGATTCCGCTATATATTGTTCGGGTGGGCAGCCGGGCACTTGCTGTAACTGAGCATCAAGATCGTCCGCTGTATTGGCCTTAATGTGCATAATCAGGTCGGCCATGTTGGCAAACACCATATAGATGCTGCCGACGGTATAACCGATTTCCATCGCAATCCGGCGCACTGTTAACGCCGGATAACCTTCATTGATGATGATGGTTTCCGCTGCATCCAGCACCATTGCCCTGATTTCTTCCAGACTGTGTTTGTTTCGTCTTGCCATGTTGTGCGCCTTTAGATGAAGTTCAGGCAATTTTTATAAATTGCGATTGTTTGGTGCCATTAAATACAATGAACACGGATAATTATAAATATTCAAAATGACTGAAGCCTGAGTTTAAACGCAAAGTCTTTTCAAACAAGGAAAATTCTTGCACCTTATAATTATCGGCTTCATCAGCGTTCTGTTTTTGGCTGCTGAATAGTAGCCATGAGCTTGTTGTTTTCTGCAAAGTATTTAATTAAAAAATCCACAAACGTCGCCAATTTGGCGGGCAGGAAGCGTCTTTGCAGGTAGGTGGCGTAAATTTTTAACGATGGAATGCGAAACCCCGGCAAAATTTCTATCAACTTACCCTGTTCCAAATAATTTATCACCGATAATTCAGGCGCCTGGGTTATGCCCATGCCCAACGCGGCCGCCTGACACAGAGCCCTTCCATTGTTCGAGGCAAAATGCCAGTTCGCCTTGATTTTAATCTCCTCGCCGCCGACATTAAACACCCAATAATCTTTATGCGGGGTATCCGTATAATGCAGGCATCGATGCGCACTTAACTCCTCAATGGTTTGCGGCTCGCCGTATTCGGCGATATAGCCGGGAGAGGCATAAGTGCACAGCCGGGTTTGTGCGATTTTCCTGGCAACCACGCCCAAATCGAGCGTATCCGTCACCAGGATGGACAAATCGAAACTGCCTTCGCTTAAATTAACCTGGCTGTTGTGTAAGGTCATCAAAATCTTGACATCGGGGTATTCGCGTTGATACGCGTCAATGGCGGGCACCATATAGAGCCCGCCAAAATCGATCGGCGCGCTGATCTTTAAAGTGCCTTTCACCTGTAGGCCCAGCTGCGAGGTATATTCCTCGAGTTCCGAGAAATCATCCAGCAGCTGCTTGCTTCGGTAATAGTAGATTCTTCCGGCCTCGGTCATACTCAGCTGCCGGGTTGTCCTGTTTAACAGCGCAACTCCCAGAGATTCCTCCAGCTGAGCCATGTATTTGCTGATCATCATTGCCGAAAGATTCATTTCCCGGGCAACCGCCGCAAAAGTACCCAATTCAACAATCCGGCAAAATACCTGTGTGTTGTTTAACTTAGCCATAACGATCTCTTTATAAACTTTGAGTTTATATTGTATAACCTATATAGCTATTTGAAACCTTGGTTTATTAGAGTAGACTTCTGATCGGAGATAGTTCTTACCGCCGCTTGGTCTTTATCATTCCCCTTAGTGATCAGGAGCAAGCGGTTTTTTTATGAGCCTATAATTATAACGAGAGGTGTTTATGAGCAAAATTCTTAATGAAGTTTTAGCGGCAAATAGAGATTATGTGAATGATTTCGGCGACAAAGGCGCATTGCCTATGCCTCCGGGACGGCATTTTGCTATCCTGACCTGTATGGATGCCCGTCTGGATCCCGCCAAATATGCAGGCTTGTCTGAAGGCGATGCCCACGTCATTCGTAATGCAGGCGGTCGCGCCAGTGACGACGCCATCCGCTCCCTGGTTATTTCTTATAAATTATTGGGAACCCGCGAATGGTTTGTCGTTCACCATACTGACTGCGGCATGGAAACATTTACCGACGACATCATGCGCGGCCTGTTGGGCAGCAGCTTAAAAACGGCATCCGTTGATGCAGATGGCTGGCATGATTGCTGCGTAGGCCCTGGTTCCGCAGAAGGCAAATATATCGACTGGCTGACCATTAAAAACCAAGAAGAAAGCGTTTTGGAAGATGTAACACGCATTAAGAACCATCCTCTGGTTCCTTCCGACATTCCGGTTTACGGTTATATCTACGACTGTAAATCAGGCCGGTTAATTGAAGTACCTGCCGCAACAGAAGTCGGCAGAGCCGGCTAAAAAACTTTTGAACATGCTCGCATCTTTGGATGTGAGCATGTCCTAAACCCCCTGCAATATCCGCAAAGCGCATGAACTGTGCTTGCTTACCCCCGATAAACGTCTAAAATTCGCTCTCCTGTCATTTCCCTTTCCGGCTTAACTTGACTGATGAATACCGAACTACTGTCCGTCGTTGATGAAAACGATTGCATTGTCGACACCTGTCCGCGCCATATTATTCACGCGACAGGTCTCAGGCACCGCGCCGTACATATCCTGGTTTTTAATGAGCAAGGCCGGTTATTCCTGCAAAAACGTTCGATGAAAAAAGATCTCAATGGCGGGCTCTGGGATACCTCGGCTGCCGGGCATGTCGATGCAGGTGAGGACTACGACGCCTGTGCCGTCAGGGAAATTGAAGAAGAGCTGGGCATCAGCGTCGACCATGCTTTGGAACCGCTGTTTAAATTACCGGCCGCGGCGGCTATCGGCATGGAATTTATTCAGGTTTACCGCTATATTCATAACGGTCCGTTTATCCTGGCAGTCGATGAAATTGACGATGGCGACTGGGTTAGCGATGCCGAAATAGTCGAGCGCATCGCGGCGGACGATCAACTTCTGACCGAAACCTTTAAAACCATTTGGCGACAATTTAAGGCATCAGCAACATGATTACCCAATCGCAACTCAATGATTATTATCAGGCGCTGCTTCGCCCCGATACTTATGCCGACTATTGCCCTAACGGCCTGCAAATAGAAGGTGCCGAATACATAGAGCGCATCGCATTTGCGGTGTCTGCAACCCGCGATTCCATTAACCAGGCTGTCGAAAACAAGGCCGATGCCCTGGTCGTTCATCACGGCCTGTTCTGGACATTTCATGGCGCTAAGCCGTTGACCGGCGCGTTCGCCCAACGGATTTTCCCGCTGGTAAAAAACAATATCAACCTGCTCGGTTACCATTTGCCGCTGGACGGACATCCCGACGTAGGTAATGCGGCGGTGCTGGGGCAGCTGCTCGATTGCAGGCAACAGCAGCCTTTCGGCGATTACAAAGGCTCTGCGACCGGCATTAAAGGCGCGCTAGAACAACCGCTAACCGCCGTCGCGCTGCAACAAAAACTGGAAGCCGTGCTCAAACACCATGTCATTCTAGCGACGCCCGATAACAATGCCTTGATCAGGTCGGTCGGCATTATTACCGGCGGAGCCAACAGCGAGTGGCGCTTGGCCGAAAAAGAACGGCTGGACGCCTATATTACCGGCGAAATCAGCGAACACGACTGGCATGAAAGTCAGGAGGCAGGCCTGCATATGTTTGCGGGCGGACATAATGCCACCGAACAATTCGGTATCCAGGCGTTAATGGAAAAAACCCGGCAGCAATTTACGGTGGATTGCTTTTTTATCGATAGCGAAAATCCTGCGTAGCGGACGCAAGGATGGAGCGCAGGCTTCGCCTAAAGCGCCTCTTTTGGTGCCTGCGTTCATGCGATGGCAACACTCCTGCTTATACGGCAAACAGTTCCAACATTTGCCCGCCTGACCGGATAGAATGGAATATACAAAGACTGTGAGGCTGAAACGATGACCGACAAGCAAGCAACGATTTCCCGCGCAACATCCGAAAACATCATTGCCGTTTTGAGCCTGCTGGGCATCGGCGGGTATCTGGTGTTGCACTATGCGCTGGATATTGGGCATCAGGTCTATACGCTATCGTTGAATGCGGCTTTAAGCTCGGCGGCGGCCGAAATCTACCAGGGGCAATTCGTGTTTCCGGTTGAGCTGGTGTCTGTGCCTTTGCTAGCCGTGCTGGCGTTGGGAGGCATCCCGCTGGTTTATCAGCTCGGCGTGAAATTAGGGCAGGGCGATTGGGGTGCCGATTTGCTGGCAGGCATATCCATAGTGACGGCGGTGTTGCTGGACGAGTATCTGGCCGGGAGTTTGGTGGTGCTGATGTTGTCCGGCGGCGTGGTGCTCGAATCTTATGCGGTGCGCAAAGCCTCTTCGGTGCTTGAGGCGCTGGCCAAGCGGATGCCGTCGGTCGCGCATAGGAAATCCGGCGATCAACTGGCCGACATTACCACCGGGCAGGTCAATATCGGCGATACCCTGCTGATATTGCCGCATGAAATCTGCCCCGTTGACGGCACGGTGCTGGAAGGCTCAAGCACCATGGACGAATCCTATCTGACCGGCGAACCGTATATGATGTCGAAAGTCAGCGGTTCCCAAGTGCTGTCCGGCGCGATCAACGGCGATTCGGCGCTGACCATACGCGCGGACAAATTGGCTGTCGATTCCCGCTACGCCAAGATCATGGCCGTGATGCAGTCTTCCGAACAGTACCGTCCCAATATCAGGCGGCTGGGCGACCAGCTGGGGGCGCTGTACACGCCGCTGGCCGTGATCATTGCGCTGACGGCCTGGGCCATCAGCGGCGATGTGATCCGTTTCCTGGCCGTGTTGGTTATCGCCACGCCGTGCCCGTTGCTGATCGGCATACCGGTCACCATTATCAGCTCGATTTCCCTGGCCGCGCGGCGGGAGATCATCATCAAGAACCCGGCCATACTGGAAACCATCGGGACTTGCCGCACGGCGATTTTCGATAAAACCGGCACCCTGACTTATGGCCGTCCCACGCTGACGGCGTTGATTCCCGGACAGGGCTATAGCGAGCAGGAAGTGCTAATGCTGATCGCCAGTCTGGAGCGCTATTCCAAGCATCCGCTATCCCGCGCCATAGTTGCGGCGGCGGAAAAGTCGGCATTATCGTTGTTAAGCGTGACCAATATCACCGAGTTGCCGGGCGAGGGGCTTCAAGGCAATGTGGCCGGGAAACAGATTCAGATCACCAGCCGCAAAAAATTTGTCGAGCAACACCCTGATGTTGCCCAAGAGTTGCCGCCCGTGACCGGCGGTCTGGAATGCGTGGTGCTGGTCGACGGCGCTTATGCGGCGACCCTGCAATTTCGGGATGAGGTGCGCACCGACAGTTCGTCGTTTATCAACCATCTGCAACCCAGCCACTTATTTGACAAGGTGATGCTGGTGTCCGGCGACAGGGAATCGGAAGTGCGTTTCCTGGCCGATCAGGTCGGCATTAAACACGTTTATTTCAGCCAAAGTCCCGAACAGAAACTGGAGCTGGTGCGCGCTGAGACCAAGGCAGCAAAAACCGTGTTTCTCGGCGACGGCATCAATGACGCACCGGCGCTGACTGCCGCGACTATCGGCATAGCCTTCGGGCAGAATAGCGACATCACCGGCGAATCGGCGGATGCGGTGATCATGGACAGTTCGCTGTTAAAAGTCGATGAGTTGTTTCATATCGGACAACGGATGCGTAAAATTGCGCTGCAAAGCGCCGTAGGCGGCATGGCTTTGAGTTTGATAGGCATGGTGTTTGCGGGCCTGGGTTATCTGACGCCGGTAGCCGGAGCCATAACCCAGGAAATCATCGATGTGCTGGCGGTATTGAATGCCTTGAGAGCTGCTATTCCGCCGAAAACGCTTTCGGACTTTTAAATAAAGGAAACCCAATGTTACCTCATCACGAAATACACAGGAGTCACCGCATCGGCTGGCTGCGCGCGGCGGTGCTGGGCGCAAACGACGGCATCGTGTCCACGGCCAGCTTGATCGTGGGCATTGCCGCTTCCCATGCGACACATAATGACATCGTATTGGCCGGTGTTGCGGGCTTGGTCGCCGGGGCGATGTCGATGGCTGCGGGCGAATACGTATCGGTCAGCTCGCAAGCCGATACCGAACAGGCCGATTTAAAGCGTGAGCGCAAAGAACTGGATGAAGATGAGCATCATGAGAAAAAAGAACTGGCAGCCATCTATGTCTCGCGCGGACTCGAACCGTTACTGGCCGAGCAGGTTGCGGAACAATTGATGAATCATGACGCGTTGGGCGCGCACGCCCGAGACGAACTGGGCATCTCGGAGGCTGGGACTGCAAGGCCGATACAGGCGGCGCTGACTTCGGCGGCCACTTTTGCGGTTGGCGCGGTGTTGCCTTTGCTGATCGTCATGTTGGCCCCGGAGACCGATTTAATCGTACTGGTGTCATCCGCCTCCTTGTTGTTTTTAACATTGCTGGGCATGTTGGCGGCCTATAGCGGCGGGGCAGGCGTTATTAAAGGCGCTTTCCGTGTCGCTTTCTGGGGCGCACTGGCTATGGGGCTGACCGCAGCGGTCGGTTCCGTTTTCGGGACGGTCGTGTAACACCCGTGAATTGGCAGGTTTACATCATTCTCTGCACCGATGACTCGCTTTATACCGGCATCACCATCGATGTCGCCCGGCGCTTTGATCAGCATAGCGACAAACAGGGCGCTAAATATTTTCGCGGCAGGCAACCCAAACAGCTGGTTTATATCGAGACCGGACACGACCGCAGCTCCGCGAGTAAACGGGAAAGCGCCATAAAAAAACTGCCCAGGCTTGAGAAGCTGCGGCTGCTGGATTCTGATAGCAACAAGGTGGGTAATTTCCAGTTATGAAAAATTAACATGCGCTGGTTCTCAATCTCCAGATTGGGAACCTTGAAGGCGAAGCTCCCGGCAACTGCTCCTGCGTTGTTCTACCCGCTGCATCCATGCAAGTCGTAGCTTCGCGAAACCGAATTCTCAAGCTGGAGCTTGGGAACTAGCCAAAACCGACCTTAACAAATTATGTATCCCAAACAAATATTCGATCAAGA
The DNA here is from genome assembly GCA_023229605.1 of Methylobacter sp. Taxonomy (GTDB): domain Bacteria; phylum Pseudomonadota; class Gammaproteobacteria; order Methylococcales; family Methylomonadaceae; genus Methylobacter_A. The sequence continues at coordinate 1,385 of JALNYY010000004.1, read as the reverse complement.
TTGCAGGCAGTGTAAACGGCTGGATGATTTCTTGTGTGAAGTTAAACAAAAGCATCCCGGCTACCATGCGCGTCCGGTTGCGCCGTTTGGCGACAGCGCCGCCCAATTGCTGATAGTCGGCTTGGCTCCCGGCATGCACGGAGCCAATGCCACAGGCAGGCCGTTTACCGGCGATTATGCAGGTCTGCTGCTGTACGAGGCGCTTTACGAGTTCGGCTACAGTAATCAGGTGAAATCCGAGTCATTGACCGACGGCTTGGCGCTTAAAAACTGCCGTATCACTAACGCCGTAAAATGCCTGCCGCCGCAAAACAAACCGACCAATGCCGAAATCAACCAGTGCAACGCTTATTTGGCCGCCGAGTTAAAAACCTTGCCGGAGCAGGCGGTCATACTGGCTTTAGGTTTGGTTGCCCATCAGGCGGTATTAAAAGCCTACGGGATGAAACAGAGCGGAGCCAAATTCGCCCATAATGCCCTGCATGCCTTGCCGGATGGCCGAACGCTGGTTGATTCGTATCACAGCAGCCGATACAACGTGCAGACCAAGCGGCTGACTAAAGACATGTTTGCCGATGTTTTTCGGACTATTGGGCTGCAGCGCCAGAAAATCGCGTAGGATGATCTGTGCCGCGAAACCCGTCATCGCGAACGATGCGCAGACCGTTTTACGGCGCTGATATTGGCAGGTCAAGGTCCTTGAATATTGGCGACAGAATCCATGTTCAGCGTTAAATAAAAAATATGTGTTGATATTATTAAGGATATGCTTATAATCGGTCACAGCTTAGAAATCTGATTTACCCTCTGCTTACCATTTCGATGTGCCTTCTGTAGTTCCTCGTCCTGTTTTTCATTTTGTAACTTCCAAATTTACCGGCTCAACCCGCCTTTTTAAGGCTTTATATACTCAAATATTTATAGGACTCATTATGTCTACAATTACTACCGGCATCGTTAAATGGTTTAATTCTGATAAAGGCTTCGGCTTTATCGAGCAGCAATCAGGCCCCGATGTATTCGTACATTTTCAACAAATCAATAACTCCGGCGGCTACAAATCGCTGGATGAAGGCCAAAAAGTACAGTTCAGCGTAACGCAAGGCCAAAAAGGCCCGCAAGCTGAAAACGTAACGGTCATCTAAGTAACAAAACGTCCGCTGTAGCTGCATGTTGCGGCGCAGCGGGCATTAAAAATTAAAGAAGATTCAAAGATAAAGTCGGCATATTTTTTATGTTAGCTCTTGAGTTTCTTTATAAAGGCCATATTCTATGACCTGCAAACATCACGGGGGCGACATGGCTTCGACGTGGGTAGCAAAACCTTAAGTGCATGCCGAGGACAGTACACCTCGTAAAATCTACTGAAACTAAAGTATTCGCAA
>JALNYY010000286.1 GCA_023229605.1 Methylobacter sp. | reverse complement strand
GATAAGCTTGGTCGTGGTTGCCACCGGGATTTGCCAACGCCAAGTCTGTTACTACGTATTGTTACTCACCGCCTTGGCTTTTGCCGGTTTGAGCACATGGTTTTGCTCAGCTTGGCAGTTGGATGTCGCCAATGGCTTTATTAAAAACGTCAACGGTGCCTATCTTGAACATTTACTGCCGCGCCTAGTAGTAACAAACCGCCTGTTCATCAAAGTGGATGAAGACGAAAAACGCGCTCTGGAAATGCTGACGGACTACCAAAATGCGCAAAACCAGCCCAACGTTGACAGCCCGCAGGCCAAGCAGGTAATGAAATCCGTAGCCACCGCAAAATCATCCACCGAAGAAGGCAACGAAACAGCACGGCAGTGGTGGCAACAAGGTGCCCGCCAAGACTGGGAAGGCCGCTCCTTCAATTTCGCTGATCTGTCTGGCAGCCTCATGGCCCGTGCCAATTTGAAATTTGCAAAACTGGAGGGAGCAAGCCTTTACAGAGCGCAATTACAAGGAGCAAATCTTAGTATGGCCCAAATGCGGGGGGCGACTCTTATTGATGCGCAAATGCAGGAAGTCGATCTCGGAATGGCGCTGTTGCAAGGGGCATTCCTTGGCAGGGCACGGATGCAGGAGGCAAGACTCAGTGGAGCCCAAATGCAAGGGGCAAACCTTGGCATGGCACAAATGCAGGGAGCAGATCTTCGCGGAACCCAGATGCAGGGCGCATACCTGTACTCTGCGCAAATGCAGGGAGCAAACCTCAGTCATGCACGGATGCAGGGAGCAGACCTTATGGGAGCACAGATGCAAGGAGTTGTTCTTACTGAGGCTCAAATGCAGGGGACCGATGTTAGTTGGGCTCAACTTCAAGGTGCCTATTGTCTATCTACCGAAGGTTTACAAACTCAATTCAGAAATAGTGAGCGGATAGGTAAGGCGAGTGAACTCGATAATTGCCAAAAAACGGGTACCTTTGGCGCTTTGGATCAGGAAGCAGTAGACACCATCATCACCCAGCTTCCAGGAAATCTCTCCTATCCATTTAGAACGCAGGTAATAGAGAGACTCGGTCAGCCCGCTAATCAGGGAAAAGCCATTTGCGGCAAACTCACACCGGAAATGGCCCAAATCATAGAAGCCCACTGGAACGACCGAGTGCCGCGCGGAATCACCGCACAATGGGCCAAGCAAAGTCATTTTTGTTTTCCGTCAACCCTTGATAAGAAAGCCATGCCGTAGGACACGGTGAGTTTACGAACCGCATCAATCACGTAGCCGGTCGGACAACAGCTTTTCGTTGCCCGACATTTTGGTTGTCATCTATGTTTTCTCTATAGTTTATTCAGTTTATTCAAAAGTCACCGGCCATTGCCTTGCTGTATGAAAAACGGCCCAAATCTGGATTTGGTTTTCTTTTACACGATACGGCAAAATGTATTGGGTTCCTGTGACCAACTCGCGCGTTTCATCAATGCGGCCAATCCGTCCTATGAGCGGGTTGTCTTGAAGCAGAATGGCCCGTTCCTTAATTTCGGAAAGTAAAACGCGGGCGGCGTTTGGGTTTTCTTCGGCAATATAGAGGAAGACGTCACGTAAATCCTGGCGTGCCGGTTCGGTCCAGACGATTTTCACGCGTTAGCTTTGGATTTACGTTCAATCAAGTCTTCCATTTCTTTCATGACATCGTCATGATCGACTAACTCGCCTCGATTTGCCGCAGCGATGCCTTTGGTGATTTTCTCAACTTGCCAAGCGTGTGTTTCCAGGTATTCCTTTATGGCTTGATTGACGAGGTCATTCCGCGATTTGTCTAGCGATCCAGCTAGGTCGTCCAGTTTATGTACGATTTCTGTTTCAGCTCTAATAGTAAATGCTTCGGTTGCCATTATTGCCACTCCGGTTTAGTGAGGATTGTTTATGATCATATAGCATGCTTTATTGTTCTGCCAGAACGGATTGATAACCTTTTTTCAATATTCCGTGCTCTGGATTCGCTTCGCGCTCTAACGGGTCCGGCGATCCCGGAATGAAGGTTAAGCCGTTCATGGTTCGACAAGCTCACCACGAACGGCTTAACCCTTAAACTGCCCCGTTTTAAGTTGGTAGCCTGCTCATTGATCTAAAACAAACTATCCCACATCTGATCCACTTTCTTGATCACCTCCGGCGACATCACGATAGTCCTGCCCCATTCCCGGTTGGTTTCCCCCGGCCATTTATTGGTTGCGTCAAATCCCACTTTGGAACCCAAGCCCGAAACCGGCGAGGCGAAATCGAGATAATCTATCGGCGTGTTTTCCAGTATGGTTAGGTCTCTCGCGGGGTCCATGCGGGTGGTCATCGCCCAGATCACATCCTGCCAGTTGCGGACATCGACATCGTCATCGACGACGATCACGAATTTGGTGTACATGAACTGGCGCAGGAACGACCAGGTGCCCAGCATCACGCGTTTGGCGTGACCGGCATACTGCTTTTTCATGCTGATGACGGCCATGCGGTAGGAGCAGCCTTCCGGGGGCAGGTA
>JALNYY010000121.1 GCA_023229605.1 Methylobacter sp. | reverse complement strand
CGAAATATCGTTGCTGGTGCGGTTGGTCGTATAAAGCCTTTTTTGGTCCGGTGAAAACGCCAGATTCCAAACCCGCTGCCCAACCAACAGGTATTTTTCAACTTCAAAAATCTGGGCATTGATCACCGCGACGCGGTTTGCAGGCCCCAACGCCACATAACCGTGTTTTCTGTCTTTATCAATCACCACGCCTACCGGCTGGATTTTATCGGCGGCCACGCCTTGCACCTCAAACTTGACGGTTTTGATGATCTGCTTGGTCTTCACATCCAGAACCATCAAGGTGCCGGCCATTTCCGAGGTGACCCACAACTGCTGGCTGTCGGCGGTAAAACTCAGTGCGCGGGGGCGCGGATCAACCAGCGTGTTTTCTACGATCGCGTTGGTTTTGGTATCGATCCAATGCACCATATTGGTCGTTTCGGAAGCGCTGGACACCCACTGGTTGTCAGGACTTACGGTAATGCCTTCAGGCTCCACGCCCACTTTGATCTGTTTGACGGATTTTTTGTGCTTAATGTCGATCACCGTTACCTGGCTGTCATCTTCATTGGACACATAAAGCCGGTCGCCCGCCGGATTTAACGCAAAGGTTTCCGGATCTTCGCCGGACGGCAACTTTCCCGTTTCTTTGAGAGTCTCGGCATCGATGATCTTGATGGTATTGTCATCGCTGGTCGCCACATACAAGAACTTGTTATCGGGACTGATCGCGATGCCTCGGGGGCGCTGACCGATTTCCACCGTCTTGATTAACTTGCCGGCGATGGGATCGACAACCGCCAGCGCATTATCTTTTTCAAGCGTGACAAAAACCGTTTCCGCCTGCGCCGTTCCGGTCAGCGCAACGGTCAAAAACAGTCCTAAGACATTTTTTTTCATCATCATTTGCTCCATTTACAGGTTGACTCAGGTTGATCGTAACCCAAGGTATCGAGTTCGGTTTTTGGGTGCAAGAAACCATCAATCGGCGCGACCGCAACCAGCGATCTCGGCGCCGCCAGCAAAACAGGCTGCCGCAACTGCCCGTCCCAGGATCGGAACGACAAAGGATTGCCTTTATATCCCTGCAACGCAAACGCATCGCTGAGCATATAATCCTTCAGCAGTTTCATGTCATTAGACTTGGTGCGGGTAGCCGCTTCGCCGACGGCCCTGACCGCCAGATAAGCGCCATAATCCTGCTCTTCCATCCAGCGTCCTGCTTGATCCTTGAAGCGGTTTTGGATCTGCACCGCGCCCCATTGTTCATGAGTTCGATGCCATGCCGTAGCAACCAGTCCCTGGGTACCGATCACCGGCCTTGCATTCCAGGTTCTGTATTCCAGGTATTCGCCAAATTGGCCCTGCTCGTCGGCAACGACCAGCACATCATAATCATCGACCTGGGTAAATACCGCCACATCCGATTGAGCCGTGCGCCGCGCATCGTAGGTGTGCTCCCAGGTTTTTTCCTCGACTATTTTCATGCCGAAACGTTTGGCGGCCCGTTTTAAAGCATCGGCAAATAAACGATCTTCTTCTGTGGCGCCTATAACTAAAAACCACTTATTCCAGCGTTTTTTCATCATATATTGCGCCAGCGCATCGGCACGCATTGCCCTGCTGGGCAATATATGCAAAACATTATTGCGGCACTGCTGATTGCGTAACGCATCATCGATCGTCGCCGCATCAAATAACAACTTCTGTTTTGCGGCAGGTAAATCGGCTATTTTATTTGTAAGTTCGGCAGGCAAGTTAACAACGATATACGGATATTGATCGCCAATCTCTTTGTTAAATGTATCGACAACATTGCCATCCAGCGGCACGATGAACTTTTTCAGCACAAACTGCTGCCCGGTAAACTGTCCGGTCGTATTATTGTCATCAATCGCAAGCTCCGCCCCCAAAACACCCTTATTCGGGATAAAAGCATCGAGGTTAGATAACGGCGGTGGAGCTTTCTGCTCTTGGCTCAAATAAGCAATATTGATCGTCTGCTTAGCTTCGGCATAAACAAGGCCGACACTAAGCAAATGAATAATAAATAGAAATTTAATATTTATCCGGAGAAACAAGTTCATTGATCGCATCATTTTCTAACAAAAATAAAACACACAAGCGCTAATTTTAACGGATTCATTAACTTTGTTTTGTTTTTCGATGAAGTTCACTAAAACCGGCAGCCGCAGCCATAAACCGATTTACTCTAAAGTTGCCGCATCCGCCTGTAAAATCAACCCGCCCTGCTTGGGCAAGATCAATTCTATCGAATTAATCAACATCAGCTGTAAATAGAATATTGACTTCGTTCAACAAAGAGTTCAGCATCAATAAATATAGCCCTACCAGCAGGGTTATTTGTTAGAATGAAGACACGAAACCAACGCCGTTTTTTACGGCCCTCTTACACAGTAAAAAGGACATAAAAATGGACGCAAGCTCAATACAACCAAGACAAGAGGCACTCGTTACTCCGGCAACAGCCCAGCGCACGAAAAATCTGGAAAATAACGAGCCCGCTGTCGAAACCCGGTCAGACAACGACCAGGACGACAGCCTGAAAGTTCCCAAGGAAACAGTAAATCTTTCCGATACATCGTTAAAGCTATCTTCATCTTCACCCGTAAAAAGCAGCGACCAATCTGCCCCGATAGAAAACAAAGCTCAAGCTCAACAAGCGCTCAGCCGGCTTATCGCCGACATTCAAAGCAACCCGTCTCAGGCGCAAGGCGCTCACAGCAACGTTTTCGCCGGTGCTGTAAAATCATTGCTGGGTTAATATTACAGCCTATCGCCGATGACACCCTTTATATTAAGCGGAATATTCGTTTATCCCGTAAAGTCATTAGGCGGCATTAGCGCAAACAGCTGGCCTGTCACTGAAAAAGGCTTTCAGCACGACAGAAAATGGATGATTATCGACAATAACCGGCAATTCCTCAGCCAGCGGAAGTTGCCGAAAATGGCATTAATTAAAACCGCACTGACCGACAAAAACCTGATCCTGTCGGCGCCGGGCATGGAAAGCCTATCCCTCCCCCTTGAGCCTGTTGACGGGCAAATCATTAACAGCACCATCTGGCATGACCAATGTGACGCCCGTAGCGTTTCAACGGAAGCCGATCAATGGCTTGGCGATTTTTTAAAACAGGATTGCCGACTGGTTTACCAGCCCGATGAAGCCGTCCGCCCAGTCGATCCCGATTATGCAAAACCCGCCGACAAGGTGGCGTTTTCCGACGGCTTTCCTTTCCTGATCATTTCAGAAAACTCGCTGGGTGAATTAAATCATCAAATGCAGCTGAATTTGCCGATGATCCGTTTCAGGCCCAATCTGGTCATTTCCGGCTGCCGCGGCTATGCAGAAGACAGCTGGCGCGAAATCAGCATTGGCGCAATAGATTTCAGGCTACCCAAGCCCTGCTCCCGGTGCGCCATTCCGACAATCGACCCTGAAACCGCACAAACCGGAAAAGAACCGCTGACCACGCTCAACCGCACCCGAAAATGGCAAAATAGTGTTTATTTCGGGCAAAATGCCTTGCATAACCAATGCGGCCGATTGACTGTCGGGGATGCTGTACGGATCAAATCGACAGGCGCAAAGCAACCGCCAATTTAGGACAATCGCGCTCAGATTCTCTCGATGGCACGAAGACTTCAATTTCCTTCTTCATGTCTTCGTGATGAATTAAATAGCGATTACCCGTTCGCGGACCTTAAACCAAGCGTCCCCACAAATCATACTCGTCCGCATCTTCCATCTCGACATCGACAAAATCGCCGACTTTAAGATGTGTCGCGCCGTCGATAAACACCTGCCCGTCGATTTCCGGCGCGTCGGCTTTACTTCGTGCAACCGCGCCCTCTTCGACCACTTCATCGACCAGAACCGTTTCGATTCCGCCTACCCGTTGCTGCAAGCGTGCGGCGCTGATTTCAGCCTGATGCGCCATAAACCGGCCCAAACGTTCCTGTTTGACTTCTTCCGGAACCTGGTCCGGCAACTCATTGGCGACCGCGCCTTTTACCGGCGAATAGGCAAAACAACCGACCCTATCCATTTGCGCTTCGCTTAGAAAATCCAGCAATTCTTCGAATTCCTGCTCGGTTTCGCCCGGAAAGCCGACGATAAACGTACTGCGCAAGGTAATGTCAGGGCAGATTTTCCGCCATGCTTTAATGCGCTCCAGATTATTCTCGCCGGCCGCAGGACGCTTCATCAATTTAAGAATGCGGCTGTTTGCATGCTGGAACGGTATGTCCAGATACGGCAAGATTTTACCGTCGGCCATTAACGGGATCACTTCATCCACATGCGGATACGGGTAAACGTAATGCATCCTGACCCAAATGCCCAAATCGCCCAGCGCCTCGGCTAAATCGTAAAAACGGGTCCTGACCGAACGGCCTTTCCAGTCCCGGCTTTGGTACTTTAAGTCCAGGCCGTAGGCACTGGTATCCTGTGAAACGACCAATAATTCTTTTACTCCGGCGTTAGCCAGTCGCTCGGCTTCCAGCAGCACATCATCAACCGGCCTGCTGACCAGATCGCCGCGCATCGACGGGATGATGCAGAACGTGCAGCGATGATTGCAGCCCTCGGAAATTTTCAAATAGGCGTAATGCCGAGGCGTCAGCTTGATGCCTTGCGGCGGCACCAGACTGATAAAAGGATCATGCGGAGGCGGCAAATGCTCATGCACCGCAGAGACCACTTCTTCCAGCGCGTGAGCGCCGGTCACCTTTAAGACTTGCGGATGACGCTCCCGGATTTCGGCTTCCCTGGAACCCAAACAGCCGGTAACGATGACCTTGCCGTTCTGGGCCAGCGCCTCGCCGATGCTGTCCAATGATTCTTCCACCGCCGCATCGATAAAGCCGCAGGTGTTTACCACGACCAGATCGGCGTCCTGATACGTCGGAGAAATGGTGTAACCCTCTGAACGCAGCTTGGTTAAAATTCTTTCGCTATCGACCAGGGCTTTGGGGCAACCCAAACTAATAAAACCAATATGTGGGGCAGTCATTTAAATCTCAGATAATGTCAAAGCGCGTTAGTTTATAGGAGTGGCTGCCCGAATAAAAATTTATCAGCACGAAGAAATAAAACTTCATGCCCTTCGTGTCCTCGTGGTGAATCCGCCAATACTTTTAATGGCTTCGAATTCGTATCATCTGCGTCCTATATTTCTAATTGCTGAGTAATTACGGCTTTTCCTTAATCGCACTCGGATGCCGGATTAACATCGAAAAATGCCCTTTGGTTTTGTTCAGCCAGCCTCGCACTTCGATGGTTTTACCCAAATAACCGTTAATATCGGGGAATAAATCCAACCATTGGCTCTCGATACGCGCCTCGAATGCAACTCCTCCGGCTGCGCCCGCCCTAAGCGCAGCCGAAGGGCTCAGGACAGGGGAAAATTCAAGATAAACCGATTTCCGGGTCGTGCGAATATTGGACACCTTGCCTACCAGCCTCGTCCAGCCCGGATGTCCGGCTTCGGTAAGGCTGGCAACAGGTATTGCAGCATATTCAGGCCGCCCCCAAATGCCGAGTTTGGCTTGCTCCGCCTGGTCCTGCGCCTTGAGAAGCTCAGCGGCATAATGCAGCTCAGGCGGATAAATGCTGACCTCCGCCAGACCTGCAGCAACCAGCTGCAGATTAATATGCTCCTTTTTTTCGGTGAACAAATGCGCAAGGGTTCTGCCGTACTTGTCGGTTTTTTCTACGCCCACTTCCAGACGGACCCTGGTGTTTCTCAGCTTGTCGATCAACCAGCGTTTGGCCTCGTCGCCGCCTGCATCGGCCGGCTTATCCCGATGCTGGATCTCCGGCGTATTGATGCCCAGGAAGCGTATCTTACGGTCATCCTCCAGCACCACGGTGTCGCCGTCGTAAACCGTCTTGACCTTGTAAAAATCATAGCCCGGTTTTATATCGACTGTTTTTGCATCCGCAACCGGTCGATCCGAAAAATGTGTGCTACCGTTCGCATCCTGCCATTCGTAGATTTGGGCGCTACCCCATCCGGGCAAGCATAATAATAAAACCAGTAAAATTCTCATGAGTCTGTCTGTGTAAATGAGTAAATAGAACACGGATGGCACGGATTTGGCTGATAAACACGGATAAAACCAAGCTTCTTCATAAAAATTACGGCACAAGGCAAAAAAAGAAAGGCGTTTTTTCGCCTTTTGCCTTTCGCCTTTTTATCCGTTTAAATCCATATAATCCGTGTCATCCGTACCCCATACTTAAAATTAATATCACTGCGGAGTATTCAACTCAACATCAAGCTTTCGCATATCCAATTCATTTTCCCATTTGGCGGCAACCACGGTGGCGACGCCGTTGCCGATAAGATTGGTTAAAGCGCGGGCTTCGGACATGTAAACGGTTTGCACTGATAACCTTCGCTGGGTGAAATAGGGCGATAAAACCATTATTATCTTTACTAATGTATTTTATACAAAATTAGTTTAAGCTTATGGCAAATATGAACTTTTAGCCACCAAACCCCTCTATTTAAAACTATGGCAATACACCTTTAAAAACAGCATGCTGATTGTATTCGATATTACATGCTTAAATGAAACCACACCTGTATTTAAGCTATTTTTTGCCTAAAGGATGAGCGTGACTCAATTCGAAGAAGACTGCTACCTGGGCCAGTTCATCCCATTGCAATACCATCACCATATGCTCACGGATGAATACCGGATGGGCACATTCAAAGCCGCCATAGATCAAGCCGTCTTTCCGGGCGCCAAGGTACTCGATTTGGGCGGCGGCACCGGCGTGTTGTCCTGGTTTGCCGCTGCCAAAGCGGGTAAAGTATGGTGCGTGGAATTCAACCCGGATTTAGTGAGGGAAGCCCGGCGCCTGCTGAAACTTAATCAAGGCTGCGAGAAAATCGAACTTGTGCAGGCCGATGCCTTCGAATACCTGCCGCCCGAACCGGTGGACGTGGTGATTTGCGAAATGCTCCATCCCGCCATGGTGTGCGAAAAGCAAGTCAATGTGATTAAGAGCTTCAAAGAGCGTTACTTGCAGCGTTTCGGCGGCCCTTTGCCGCGTTTTATACCGGAAGCCGTACTGATGGGCGTCCAGCCTTTGCAGCAAAATTACCGGTTCATGGGGTTTCATGCACCCATAATCCAATTTCAACTGCCGGGCGGCATTCACACCGATACGATGGAATTTGCTCCCCCTCAGGTTTACAGCCCCCTAGATTTCATGCAACCGGTGTCTGAAGAATTCAACTGGGAAGGCGTCTTTACCCTGGAGCAAGCCGGCCAGGTGAATGCATTGCGCTTTATTACCAAAAGCATTCTGTCCATTTCGACGTCGGATAAGTCGTTTATCGAATGGCAAAATCATTACTTGGTCTTGCCGCTTGCCGATCCTGTTCAAGCGAAAGCCGGCGCTTTACTGCATATCGGCTTTAACTACCGCGCCGGTGGATCAATCACCCACTTGCAGAACTCCATCACCGCGACCTTGGAATAGCCCGGGCAAACAATAGAGCGATCAAAAATCAGCTTGATTTTTTGATACAACGTCCCCATTTTTCCTATACCAAACTCTCCGGCAAGAGAGTATTTCTGTCAAATTGCAAATTAGCTCTCTTTTAGAGGATAATATGCGGCTACGCATAGCTTTACTATGCTTTTGATTGCCCCCGTAACACGCCATACGCTCAATTTAGAGCCGGTATGCAAGCTTTGGAATACGCTATGAAAAAGACCATGTACGAAAAAATCTGGGACAGCCACCTTGTCGTTGACGAGGCCGGGCAAGCTCCTTTGCTTTATGTTGACCGGCATTTGATGCATGAAGTCACCAGTCCACAGGCCTTTGAAGGCCTGCGTTTGTCAGGCCGCAAGGTGCGCAATCCGCACAGCATTCTTGCCACTATGGATCACTGCGTACCGACCAAAAATCGCGATCTGCCGATTGCCGACCCCATTGCAAAGAAACAGATCGAAACCATGGCGGAAAACTGCCGCGAGAACGGCCTGAACCTGTACGACATGAAAAACCCGAATAACGGCGTAATTCATGTCGTCGTGCCTGAGCATGGTTTCGTCCACCCCGGCATGGTCGTTGTGTGCGGCGACAGCCATACCGCGACGCATGGCGCATTCGGCGCGCTGGCTTTCGGTATCGGCACGTCCGAGGTCGAGCATGTGATGGCGACCCAAACGCTGCCGCAGAAAAAATCCAAAACCATGCAGGTCGTGGTCAATGGCTCGTTATCCAAATATGCTTCCGCAAAGGATATTGCGTTAGCGATTACCGGCAAAATCGGCACGGCGGGCGGCACCGGCTATGTGATCGAATATACCGGTTCGGCGATCAGGGAACTGTCTATGGAAGGCCGGATGACGCTGTGCAACATGGCGATTGAAGCCGGGGCCAGAGCCGGGTTGGTCGCTCCCGACGAAAAAACTTACGAATATATTAAAGGCCGCGAATTTGCGCCATCCGGTCAATACTGGGACCAAGCGCTGGCTTACTGGAAGAGTCTGCCCAGCGATGAAGGCGCGGTGTTTGATGCAACCGTCACGCTGGATGCAGCCGATATTGCGCCGCAGGTTTCCTGGGGAACGTCTCCTGAGCAAGTGGCAGGGGTTGATGGCGTTGTACCTGCACCGGAAAGTTTTGCCGACGAAACCAAACGCCAAGCCTGTGAGAGCGCGCTGGCCTATATGGGCTTAAAACCGAACACCAAAATAACCGATATTCCCGTTGATTATGTGTTTATCGGCTCTTGCACCAACGGCCGGATTGAAGATTTCCGGATTGCCGCCGAAGTGGCAAAAGGCACCAAAGTGGCCGGCGGCGTTACCGCGATTGCAGTCCCCGGTTCTTATCACGTCAAGCAACAGGCTGAAGCCGAGGGCTTGGATAAAATCTTTACCGATGCCGGTTGGGAATGGCGCGAACCCGGCTGCTCGATGTGTCTAGCGATGAACGGCGATGAATTGACCAAAGGCCAACGTTGCGCCTCGACTTCAAACCGCAATTTTGAAGGCCGCCAGGGCAAAGGCGGACGCACGCATCTGGTTTCGCCTGCAATGGCCGCGGCCGCGGCGGCGGCAGGTCATTTTGTCGATATTCGCAAACTATAAATACTCGGCAAAAGTTAATTTCATAGATAATAGAACACAGATAACACGGATTTTACTGATAAACACGGATAAAAAATCCGTTTAAATCCGTCTCATCAGTGCCCTCTGTGTTCTATTTTTCTAACTGCTGAATAACAGCAAATTTTAAAGATCGGAAAGAATTATGGAACCGTACAAAAAACATGAAAGTATTGCGGCATTGATGAACCGCAGCAATGTCGATACCGACCAGATTATCCCCAAGCAGTTCTTGAAAAAAGTGGAACGCAGCGGATTCGGTCAGCACCTTTTTCACGACTGGCGTTTTAACGACGACGGCAGCGACAACCCGGAATTCGAGCTGAACAAACCAGCGTTCAAGGGCGCTAAAATCCTGGTGGTCGGCGACAACTTCGGCTGCGGCTCATCGCGCGAACACGCGCCTTGGGCAATTGCCGATTATGGTTTTAACACCATTATTTCCACCAGCTATGCCGATATTTTCTACAACAACTGTTTTAAAAACGGCATCCTGGCGATCAAAGTCGATAAAGCTCAGCTGGACAAATTGATGGCCGAGATTGCGGCCAACGAAGGCGTGCGTTTTGTCGTCGATCTTGAAAACCAGCAGGTAACCACGCCCGGCGGCAACAGCTTCAGCTTTGAGATCGACCCGTTCCGCAAGGGCAACCTGCTTAGCGGCCTGGATGACATCGGCCTGACCTTAAAGCATGTCGATAAGATTACCCAGTATGAACAGCAGCACAAGCAAAATTATCCTTGGCTTTGGGCGTAGGATTATTTTTGTTGGTTGGATTGGTTATCCACCGTCCAACCTAAGCAGCTTGTAACACTATATTAATAGTCGGCAGAATTAGTAAATATGCAAAAAAAAATCATCGACAATACAAGCTCAAAGATCCCAGCTCTTTATAAGATTAAAGATGTCGAAACTCTTAAATCTTTTGGTAGTTATACAGAAGCAAAAATTTGGGTCGAAGAAAAAGTCGGTGTGGCTCTGAAGATTAACGGTTGGAATCAACTTTTAAAAAGAATTCACGAGTTATCGTTTTCAGTTAACGAAAACATCGAGAAATTAATATTTCTTCTTGATGAAAAGGAACATCTTAAAGAACTTGGCTCTTTTCCTGACGCCAAGAAAAAAGTATCTGCGCTTTTAGGATTCCAAATCAAGGTCCGTAGTTGGAAGCAACTTGAAAGAAGCCTAAAATCCATTGTTGTAGCGTTTAGAAATCGCGATATGATTGATAAAGCGGCAATCTTTGAGAAAAATAAAATCCAAAACTTTATTCATAGCTCTAGGCTGGAAGGCATTCCAATGACTGATGCGCCAGCTTTAAAAATGGCCGATATAATTGAACAATATCGAGTAAAGCAATAACTATGGATAAATACGATACCAGTAATGACCATTATTGTTATCCGAATACGGCGGTATTGAAAAATAAGCTAGGGATAACCGACGAGAAAGCTCTTGAGGAAGCGGAGCGGGAGATAACAAAAACATCAACTCTTGATGTTAAATCTTATAATCCCCCGTATCATTTGCAGTATCTTCAACACATTCATGCCTCTTTATTTTCCGAGTTATACGATTGGGCTGGGCAAATTCGTGATGTAAAAATTTCAAAAGGCGGCACATCATTTTGTATTGCTCCCCGCATCATTCCAGAGATTGGGAAGTTATTCAAGAAATTGGAAGATGAAAATTATTTACAAAATCTTTCAAATGATAAATTTGTAACGAGACTTGCTTGGTATTATGCAGAGTTTAATATGGTACACCCTTTTCGAGAGGGTAATGGTCGTGTTCAACGTTTGTTTTTTGAGCATTTGGCTGCTTATAACGGCTATGCTTTAGATTGGTCTGTCATTTCTCAAGAAGAATGGATCAATGCCAACATCGACAGCGTTTATGTTGATTCTCAACGCCTAGCGGATATTTTTGAAAGGGTGCTAAAGGTTCGTTAAACTCGCAAGGCATGCAGTACCTTTCGACATTCGAAGGTACTGCGTATCTTACATAACTCCCCCTACAGCACTAAAACCAACAAACCGAAATGAAATCATAGGCAACAAACCATGTCCACCAATTCAAGACACATCCAGCTGATGGACACCACCTTGCGCGATGGCGAACAAACTCAAGGCGTTTCCTTTACGCCCGTGGAAAAAGTCAGCATCGCCAAAGCCCTGTTGCAGTCGCTACGGGTGGACAGGATCGAGGTCGCCTCTGCCCGTGTCTCTCAGGGTGAAAAAGAAGCGGTCACCAGCATTAATCAATGGGCGAAACAGGAAGGTTTTGCCGGACGCGTTGAAGTTCTGGGCTTTGTCGACCACACCCGTAGCGTCGACTGGATACTGGAAACCGGCGGCGAAGTGATCAACCTGCTGATCAAAGGCAGCGAAAAGCATTGCCGCGTACAGCTGGGCAAAACGCTCGCTGAACATACCGTCGATGTTTTGCAAACCGTCAATTACGCGCTGGAAAAAGGCCTGAAGGTTAACGTCTACTTGGAAGACTGGTCGAACGGCTATCACGACGACCCTGACTATGTTTACGGCTTGATGGACAACCTGAAGAATTCGGGTATCAGCCATTTCATGCTGCCCGATACTCTCGGCGTTTTATCACCCGACGAAGTATTCTCAAGCTTCAGTGACATGTGCAAACGCTATCCGAAGCTGCAATTCGATTTTCATCCCCATAACGATTACGGTCTGGCAACGGCCAACGTGATGGCAGCAGTTCGCGCCGGGGTAAACTCCATCCACTGCACCGTTAACTGTCTCGGCGAGCGCGCAGGCAACGCTTCGATGGCCGAAGTGGCCGTGGTATTGCGCGACAAAATGGACATGCAACTGTCTATCGATGAAAGCCATATTGTCCGTATCAGCGCAATGGTCGAAAACTTTTCCGGCAAACGCGTCGCCGCCAATGCGCCGATCGTCGGAGCCGATGTTTTCACCCAGACCGCTGGAATCCATGCCGACGGCGATCAAAAAGGCGGACTGTACAAAACCAAATTGGGGCCGGAACGTTTCTCCCGAACCCGCAGCTACGCCTTGGGCAAGATGAGCGGCAAAGCATCGCTGAAAAAGAACCTGGAAATGCTGGAACTCGACCTGTCGGAAGAGAACCAGAAAAAAGTGTTGGCCCGGATCGTCAGCCTAGGCGATTCAAAAGAAACCATCACCACCGACGACCTGCCCTTTATCATCGCCGACGTACTGGAGAGCAAGAGCTATCAGCATATCAAATTGCTCAACTGCTCGATCACCAGCGGTCTCGACTTGGAATCGACGGCCAGTTTGCGGGTCAAAGTGATGGGCACGACGCATATTGCCTCAGGCTCCGGCAACGGCGGCTTCGATGCGTTTGTCGACGCCATCAATAAAGTGATGAAACAGCATAACTACACCCTGCCCGCACTGGCTGATTTTGAAATACGGATACCCAAAGGCGGCCATACCAGCGCCTTAACCGAGTGCGTAATCACCTGGAATTGCGGCGGCGAACTGCGTAAAACCCGCGCCGTGCATTCCAACCAGGTTTTTGCTGCGGTGTTGGCTGCGCTTAAAATCATCAACATGCAGCTGCACGAGCTTGGTTTTAGTCAGACTTGAAAAGCATTGCCGCAAAGCTTGCTGAAACCGTTTTACGTTATAACTGTAAGATGGTTACGATAACAAACCGTCAATCAATGTAAACATCAAAAGCAACTGCTCCGACTTTAAATGTCTTCGACCCAAAGCTACCAATAAAGAACCGCCCTTTCAGCTACTTTTACAATATTTGAATACTCATTGGCGCCGATTTGCCAAACAAATATAGAATAAGCAAATAAGGCTGAACTCCCTATATGAATGATATTAACCCGAATAAAAAGCAGGACGTTATTTGTCACTGTAGTGGGACAACTAAAGCGCAAATTAAGGAACTTGTTAATAATGGGATCGACAATCTGGACGGAATATCCAGAGCGACCGGTGCTTGTTCAGGGTGCGGGGCTTGTGATATTTCAATACTGGAATTGTTAGCCGAGAATATAGCTGATTGTGGTGCGCACCCTACCTGAGCCCATTTTTATTATTTCAATCCCATCTCTCGCACGATTGCGAAAGCCTTTGATATGATGTGCAATAAGTATAATCTACGATTCAGAACCTGAGCCCTTGCGCACAATCCAAGCAGCACAACAAAACTATACACGTTCACCATGACTAGATCACACAAAGAGCCCCCCATTCATTTAGGTTCGCCCGGCGAAGAAATCAGCATACAGGACCTCCAATCGATCAAGCATCGGTTTAAACGCTTGAGCCAACTTCGTGAACAGCGTATTCAAAAGTCTCTGCATC
>JALNYY010000285.1 GCA_023229605.1 Methylobacter sp. | reverse complement strand
CGTCAGGTCATGGCCTGCCCAGGAGTGGCTGCGTAGCTCCAGGTTCCATTTTTTGTGTATCGCCTCCGAGCAGGCCGGAGCCACCAGTCTATCGCCTAGTCCGTTTAACAATAAAACCGGCTGCTCCGGTTTTATGCCGCCGGGCCGATAGCTTGCGGCCGCTATAATCTGGCGGAAGCTGTTTTTAAAGCTGATGGGACGCTCGTTTTGTATTTTTTCCCAGGCTTGGGTTATTTGTTCATCCTGGTCCCGGCGGTTGCTGACCAGTTGCAAAATCCCCGATTCCCGGTCATGCACGTTACCGGTCATAGCCAGCGCGGCAAAGTCCTTATAGCTTTGCCAGCGCAGCCGTTGATAAAAGGGGCTCAAATCGGCAAAGCTGGTGTTCATCAGGGTTGCGCCGCAAATATCCTCGGGGCAGCTTTGCATCCATTCCCAGGCTACCATCGCTCCCAGCGAAAGCGCCAGTATCGTTACCGGTTGCTGCAACAACCCCTGCTCGAGGGCATGACGGCGCACATTGCCGGTTATCGCCTTGATTGTGACCGGGCTGGTTTCCCGGTGAAAACAACCGGTGCCGGGTAAGTCCAGCAGCGTGATTTGGGCATCGGGAAATGCCGATTGCAAAATAGGTACGAAAGCTCCCCAATGCGCCGACTCGCGCGCCAGGCCTCTAAGCAGTATCCAGTTTTGCCCGATCGCTTTATTCATACCAAAGACTTAATGCCTTTTTTTCACAGACTGCTTTTTGCTTCGGTTTAAGCGGCGTCCATTTTTCAGGATATAAAAGACTGCGGTGTAAAAAATCAAACAGCATGAAATGCCGCCGGAAAATCCGTTGCTGGCGGTGAGGTAACAGCGGGTGAAACAAGCCATGTCGCGAGAACAGGTGCATGGGGCTCTTGCGCAGCCAAAGCCATGAGCCCATTTCCAGCGTCAGCGGCAGGAATAGGCGCTCGGCCTCAAACCGCCGCACAAAATCGTCGAACAGGTAATCCCACAGGTCGCCGTTAATCACATATTCCAGGCAGGTCGGTTCAATCCTGTAGATATGGTGTTGATAGCAACGGTCGAACAGTTCTTTTAAGGCCAGGGTTTCGGCAAGAAAGGCGAAAGGGGTTTTGCGCGAGGCGTACGGAAACCATAACCGGTCCTGGATGCCGAAGCCCGAGTGCAAATCCAGCGCAATGGACAGCGACGAGTTGAACAGGTGTTGATCCACCACGCGGCATAAAGCTTGCGATTCCTTTTCCATTTTGGATTCGTCGCCGCGGTACCAGGGCAGGCGGGGCGTGATGCGGTGGCCGCTGTAAAGGCGCGTTGAACCCACGCCTTCGACGGGCGAATTGCGCATAAGGTCGACGCCGTTGCCGTTGCTGCGCGTGCCAAGATAAACGCCGACCGGATTGACGAGGGGTACGAAAACCAGCCGGGATTTTTCAAGCCGGGCCAGGAATTCCTGGTCCCAGTCCAGCAACTGGCTGATGGTTTCCATATAAGACAGGATCACTTCGGAGCCGATCTTCTCCAGTCCATGCACGCCGCCAAAAAAAGCTAAGACAGGCACATCGGGCTCAGTTGATCCCAGCGTAATGCAGTGAATGGGGAATTCAAGGTCTTGGTGTTGAATCCGTTCTACCACCTCAGTTCGAGCCCGGTCCCCTAATTGCTCAATAATGCGTTCAAGTTGTTCGAGTTCAGGAAATTTAATACCAGTCATAAATCCGGATCAGTGGTTATAGTCTACGAAAAAACAAATATAACCCTATTCCCGGAAAAACAGGTTGCGATAATAATTCTTTTTTCATGCCGGATTCGTTCAACGGGGGGGACGGATGCAGGAACGGTCAGAATATCCGCGCTACTTTAAAAGTGGAAATCATCAGGAAGCCCTGAATTAAAAAGACTGCCGGCCAATAATTCAGGCTTTGAGGGACGCTGCCCAGCAGCAGAAAAAGTACGGGGAACAGAACGCCGTTCACACTGATAGGCACGCCTTCGAAACCTACTCCTTCGGAAATATTGTAACGTGCAAGCCTAAGCATGCCGCAAGCGACAAAAAACAATGCCATTATGATGCCTATCGCACCGGGCGAATCCAGTGAATAAAACAACAAGGCGGGAGCAACCCCAAAAGATACCAGGTCGGACATGGAATCGATTTGTTTGCCGAAAAGATTCTTTTGATGCAGCAAGCCGGCTATTTTCCCATCAAGTACATCGAACACTACCGCCAAAAACAGCAGCAATGCGCTTAAATCATAAAGACCGTCGGTCGCCAGTAAAATCGAAAGAATGCCGCAGCACAGATTTCCGACAGTAAAAATATCGGCAAATTTCATTAGACTTAAAATTTTCATATCGTGCCCTGTGGTTGATGTTACATGACTCTCCGCTGGATAACTTCACAACGCCGCCGGTCTGAATTATCTGCCGGTGAATATTCGGAAATTTTTTCCCATATCAGGTCTCTTGTCTCGGTACTGACGGCATGGCGATTTTTTCCTGAGCTGTTGATGGCGGGAAGAAAGCTAAGCTGCACCTCGATTTTATCC
>JALNYY010000120.1 GCA_023229605.1 Methylobacter sp. | reverse complement strand
CGATGAACCTGTTCGATGCAAGCCATGAACAACGCATCGCCGGCGTCACCTCCTTTGTCGGCGAAGACGCTACCGGCTGCTTCGGCATCCAAGCCAATCATGCGCGGTTTATGACCACCCTGGTTTTCGGTCTGGCGCGTTTTCGTCTGGCGACAGAAGCGTGGCAATATCTGGCCCTGCCGAGAGCGGTCGTCTATTTCAGCGATAATGAGTTGACGATCAGCACCCGGCATTTTTTGATCGACACCGACCTTAACCGGATCAGCACCTTATTGGAACAGCAATTGGTAGTCGAGGAAGAAGACCTACGCGCAACCAGGGAAAGCTTGCATCGAATGGAACAGGCGGTGCTAAAACGCCTGCTGACTCTTAACCGCAAAACGATATGGCAGTCATGAACAATCAACAACTCAAAAAGAAAATTGAAAGCCAGGTCAAACGCATCAGAAAGGCGGAACATGATCGCCCGACCCTGCTGTCGCAGACCGTCTATATCGGTACGCTGGGCTTAGTCATGGTATTGCCGATTATCGGCGGCGTTTACTTGGGCCGCTGGCTGGACAGTATGCTCGAAGGCTACTCGATGCGCTGGACACTCAGTTTATTGTTTACCGGGATAGTTATTGGCGGTTTCAATGTGTATTTTCTGATTAAAGACCGATCCCCCTAATTCCAACGGCTACGACGGCATGGATGCAAAGACAGGGTAACGCCGGGGCAGTTAAGTTTTATTTTTTGCACCTTTCCCGCCTTTGTGACGAGGCTTTCTTAGCCATTGCTTAACATCAGCTTTTTAAAATACCCCTCATCGATTAACCCGCTTCCGGCCGGATCTTCCGAACATCCGCCGCATTGCCCCGCAGCCAAAACAATGTTTTACTAAACCGCATCCGATTCATCGAATGCGAGCGCCCTGTAATGCGACTGACTCCTATGGCCCGTAGAGTAGCACCATTAATGCTGTTGCTGTATTTAGCAGTAGCCGATGTTATTGCGGACGTCTCCGTTACCGGCCTTGAAAACGAAGCTAAAGAAAACGTTCGGCTCATGCTGTCGCTTGAAAAAGAAAAATGCGCTTCGCCGGAATGGAAAATACGCGACTTGTTCGGCAAAGCCGACGTGGAAATCAATCAGGCTTTGGGGTATTACCATTCCGTCATTAAAAAATCGCTGGCTTTCAATGTCGGATGTTGGCAGGCGGGTTTTACCGTTAACTCCGGCCCGCGGGTCATCGTCGATGATGTCGCTGTCGCGCAGACCGGCGCCTCGCAAAAAATAAAACTTAACTATGAATTTGATACTGATTAAAACATCCCTTCGAAGACCAGAGTGTATTAAGCTTATAAGGTTTGTTATCGTACCCCTATTATAAAAGTGAAAAGGCTCGCTAATGGAAAACGAATTTACTTTTGCTCTCGGCCCGGTGGCGATAGGCGCATCAATCATTACCACCTGGGGGATCATGCTGGCAATCACGCTGGTAGCCTGGCTTTCAACCCGGCACCTGGACATGCTGCCGGACTCGTTGCAGAGCACCGCTGAAGGCATAGTTGCGGCTATCGACGAAGCCATTACCGCTGTCGCACCGGAACACGGGCGGCAAATCATGCCCTTTATCGCGACCCTTTGGCTGTTTCTGATCGTTGCCAACCTGGTCGGCCTGATACCGGGCCTGCATTCGCCGACCCGCGATCTTTCAGTGACCTCGGCGCTGGCGGTGCTGGTGTTTTTCTCGGTACACTGGTTCGGCATAAAAACCCAGGGCTTGAAAAGTTATCTGCATCATTACCTGACGCCCAGCCCGATTTTGCTGCCGTTCCATATTATCAGCGAATTCACCCGCACCCTGGCGCTGGCCGTCCGTTTATTTGGTAATATGATGAGCCTTGAAATGGCCGCCATGCTGATCTTGCTGGTGGCCGGATTTCTCGCGCCGATTCCGATTTTAATGCTGCATATCATTGAAGCCCTGGTGCAGGCCTATATCTTCGGCATGCTGGCGCTGATCTATTTGGCCGGCGCCATACAATCCCAACAACTTAATTCACAGGAGTAACTTATGTCCGACATCGCCTCGATAGTCCTTGGCTCCAGCATCGCAGCTATTATCGGCATCGCGCTGGGGGTGATGCTCCCTGCCCTGGCTATGGGCAAAGCCATCGGCAGCGCGCTGGACGCCTTATCCAGGCAACCGGAATCGGAACGGTCGATTATGCGCACCTTGTTTATCGGCCTGGCCATGATCGAATCGCTGGCTATCTATTGCCTGGTTATTATCCTGATCGTGCTGTTCCGGAATCCGTTGCTTGAATATATCGTTAAATAAAGATGCAAGGCACAGGCGAAAGGCAAAAAGCAACCGTTGAAAAATCAGGTTTTTTCGCCTTTTGCCTAATCCTTGCGTCCTCGTGGTGAATAATTTTTTATCAAACACCTAAACCGGCAATAAAGCATATGGAATTCAACCTATCCACCTTTATCCTCGAAATCATCAATTTCCTGATTCTGATCTGGATTTTGCAGCGGCTTTTTTACAAGCCCTTGCTGGAAGTGATTGCCAAGCGCAAGCAGTTTATCGACCAATCGCTGAGTGACGCAAAAAACCTGCAGCAGCAGGCGGAACAGCAACGCAGCCTTTATGAAAACCGGCAAAAGCTCTGGGAGCAGGAAAAACAGGCGGCCATCGCTGTATTGCACCAGCAGTTTGAAATTGAAAGAAAAGCGCATCTGGACAGGCTGAATGCCGACCTTGAACAGGAACGGCAAAAAGCCAAAGTGACGCTGTCAAAACAGCAGCAGGAGCTACAGCAACAAGCCGAAAAACTGGCCTTGCAAAACGGCGCAAAATTTGCCGGAATGCTGTTGCAACAATCCGCAGGCCCCGAACTGGAAGCCCGCTTGTTTACCCTGCTGATAAACAACCTGACGACCTTGCCCGAAGCCTGCAAACTGTGTTTGACGATGCTGGGCGCTAAGAAATCGGTGCCTGTCAAAATAACCAGCGCCTACCCGTTATCCGATGAAATGCGCAGGCAACTGGAACAAAAGCTGGGCGCGTTAATCAGCAGCCCAATCAATTTTCAATATCTTCAGGATGCAGCGTTGATCGCCGGCTTGCGCATGGATATCGGCGCATGGGTATTAAACGCCAACCTGCAATACGAACTGACCGGTTTTGCCGAGATTGCCAATGAGTTGGAATAAAACCGAAACGCCTGCACCGCAACCCGGCAGTCTGCTGGACAAGCAGGCCGACTGGCTGGCCGGCTATCAGCCGGGACTGCGCGTTACCGAACTGGGCACAGTGGTCTCCATCGGAGACGGCATCAGCTGGATCAAAGGCCTGCCGTCGGCGGCCATCGAAGACATCCTGATTTTTGCCGACGGCAGCCGGGGCATGGTCTTCGACCTTAACCGCGACCGGATCGGCGCTATTTTGCTGTATGAAACCGAAGCCCTGACCGCAGGCACCACGGTTCATCTTTCCAAACACTCGCTCAGCATACCGGTCGGCGACGGTTTTTTAGGCCGGGTAATCGACCCTCTGGGAGCGCCGCTGGACGGGCAAGCGCCGCCGTCTCCGGCAGGGCGCGAAAACCTGGAAAAAGGCTCGCCCGCGATTATCGCCCGCGATTTTGTCCATAAACCGCTGTACACCGGCATTAAAATCATCGACACGCTGATTCCGATAGGCAAAGGCCAGCGGCAGTTGATAGTGGGCGATGAAGGTCTGGGCCGAACGTCAATCGCCATCGACACCGTCGTTAACCAAAAAGACAAAAATGTCGTGTGCATCTACGTGCTGATCGGCCAGAAACGCTCTGCCGTCGTCAGCACCCTGGAAACCTTGAACAAACACGGCGCGCTGGACTACACCGTGTGCGTGGTCGCCGAAGCCAGCGCCCTGCCCGGCCTGCAATATATCGCCCCGTTTGCCGGTTGTGCGCTGGCCGAATACTGGATGGCGCAAGGCCGCGATACGCTGATTATTTACGACGACTTATCCACCCATGCCAGGACTTACCGGGAACTGTCTTTATTGCTGCGCAGACCGCCGGGGCGCGAAGCCTATCCGGGCGACATTTTCTTCGTCCATTCCCGCCTGCTGGAACGCTCGACCTGTTTGAACGCCGAAAACGGCGGCGGCAGCATGACCGCCTTGCCGATCATCGAAACCAAGCAGGGGGAAATTGCCGCCTATATCCCGACTAACCTGATCTCCATTACCGACGGGCAAATCTATCTGGATAACGAGCTGTTTGTATCGGGATTCCGCCCGGCCATCGACATCACCCGGTCGGTATCAAGGATAGGCGGCAAAGCGCAGGACATGAGTATCCGCAATCAAGCAGGGCAAATGAAACTGGATTACCTGCAATTTCTGGAGCTGGAAGCCTTCACCCGTTTCGGTCAACGCCTGGAAGCCTCAATGGAAGCGCGGATCAAGCGGGGGCGGCTGCTGCGGGAAATATTAAAACAGGACCGGCTGGTTCCGCACAGCAACCTTTTCCAACTGGCCTGGCTGACTGCGTTCAATGCGGGATTGTTTAACCAAGCCGACCCTAAAGACATTGCAAAAATGCTGGTTAGCATCGAACAGGGCATCGAAGCCGCAACCCTGACTTTGGAGAGCAGCCCTGAACAATGGCGGCAAGCGCTCGGCGAATGGCTTAACCTCAACCCAACACAACCGTTATGAGCCTAAGCCGAGAACTGCAACTGCATATCACCCAGCTGAAAGAGATACGCAGCATTTTGAATTCCATGAAAAACTTGGCTTTCATGGAAATCCATAAACTACAGCGTTTTAGAACCATGCAGGGCCAGGCGGTGGCTAATGTTGAACGGGCGGCACTGGATTTTCTGGATTTTTATCCCGGTCCGGCGGCGGTTGACGACAACGCCGCGCATATCTGCATTTTGCTGGGTGCGGAACGCGGTTTCTGCGGCGATTTTAACGAAAGCCTGATTAACGCCATCGCAGCCAAAACTTACACCGGTGTTATTGCGATTGGCAGCCGGCTTTGCAACCGGCAGGAGGACATTGCCGCCGAAGTCGTCGCTACACTCGGAGGCGCCAATGTCGCCGAAGAAATACCCGCGATCATTAACAGCCTGATTGACGCGATCAGCTCATTGCACGGTGGAGGGACTGCTGCTAAAGTGCCCCCTGGCTTACAGCTGACTGTTGTTTACCACGATAACGCGCCCAATCAAACCGTTCAACGGCAGTTGCTCCCGCCCTTTCCCCAGCAGAACGGGCAAACCTTGCATTACGGCAGCCCGCCGATACTCAACCTGGAGCCCGGCGAGTTTTTTGCAGACTTGCTGGATCATTATCTCTTTGCCGTACTGCACGAAATTTTTTATATCTCGCTGATGGCCGAAAACCACCGCCGCCTGCAACATCTGGAAGGCGCCGTCAATCACCTCGACGATGAAACCGTCAAGCTGCAAAGAAAATCCCAGATTTACCGTCAGGAAGAAATTACCGAAGAGATTGAAGTCATACTGTTGAATGCGGAAAATCTGTAGATGCGCTGAGCGCAGTGAAGCGCATCAAGATCAACAGGCGATCGTCAAAAACCACCCTCACCCCATGCTATGCGGCGGGTTTTGCTACGCTCCCGGCAACTGCGCCCTGCAAAAACACCGACAAAAAAACATTGTCATCATCGTGAAATAAACTGATAATAGTTTCGTATCGCTACTTTATTCAGTCAACTTTACTTTTCTGCGAGTGTGCAACAATGAACATAAAAAGCATATCAACTTACTTGGCCGCACTAACCCTGTCGTTTAATGTTTTCGCTGTTGAAGTTCCGGGAAAACCGGAAATCACTACGCCCGACCAAGCGCCCTCAGCCGTAAAAATAGCACTGAACCAGGAAATTCCACCGGATGTCTTAGCTGCCCATATCGTTAACAGCCATACGATTCCTCAAGCTCCAGCCGAGAAACCCAGCGAATTTATAACTGCACTCAGCGTATATTTAATCATCATCGTTGTTTATTCAATTTACGGATTCAGAGCCGACTCCAAAAATGCCGAAAACTGAGTATGCATACATGTAGTCGATATAAGCTAGTGAACAAAGGGGTTGGCCTTCATCGCCGCCAGCGCGATGAAGGCCTTTTTTTAGCCCGCAATTTCATCGCTTACGATACCCGTTCAGCAGCCCCTTCATAAGCACATACCCGGTCAAAGAACCCCATAACAACATATAGATGCTGTGCAACATGATTTCAAAGCTGAAACTGTTAAAGTTTCTGGTGTAATCCCAGAGGTCATCGGCCAAAGCCAGCGTCAATATCAAACAAAGCGCAAATTTGAGCCTGATTTTCCCGGTATAAAAAACCCCGATGCCAAGCACCAGGAATCCGGTTAAAAACCTCAGGCCGCTGTGCATTAACATTTCCAAATTAAACGGGTTAAGCTTAAACGCTGCATCTATAAAATACAGCAGGATAAACCCTGCGATGATGACGAAACTGACTGATTTCATTGTGTCCTTCTAAGCTCTATGCTTCATTGATAAGTTTTAAGCCCGGCGGCAATGCTTCGCCGAAAATCTGTTTTTCTTCTTTTTCGTCCAGCTCTTTTTGCTGCCCGACCATATCTATCCAGGATGCCGGGGCTTTACTCAGTTTTAGTTTTTCGATGATCTGCCGGCGCATAACTTCATTAATATCCCGCGCCCTGTCACCGCTCATCCTGGCAATCAGTGTAGCAGCAAAACCGGCTTGCGGAATTTTCTTCCAGTCTACCGTCAACATCTGTTTCAGCCACAGACAGACAATGTCGGCAGGAATAACATTATGGCTGCTGCCGTGAAACGGCGTCCTTGCCCCGATACGTCCTACGGCCCACCAGGTCTGGCTGGGCTCGCCGGGTTTTTGCAGGCGTTTCAGCAGCCATTCTCCCAATTGCATTTTATCGGCTACCGGCAGGCGCTCCAAAACTCCCGCCAACCGCACCATATCGTCGTAACTGCGGGTCTTGATTTGCTTGGCGACGCCGGGCTGCCTTGCCGCCGCAGGATTCAGGAATTTTGCAATGTCGGCAAAAATCCGCTGCTGCGCCGCCGCATCCAGACCGCCTGCAATCCGCCGCCACAGCGTCCACCATTCCGTCCAGTTTTGGGTTTCGTTAACGAACTGGATGCCTTGCGGATAGCTTTTCCATAGCTGCTCGACGCGCCAGTCGTCCAGCGGGTAGCCGAAACCGGGACGCAAACAAAAGCCGGTCAGGGTCAACCAGACGCGTTCGTGGTTTTCGGAACGGCGCTGGTATTTCGATCCCTCCAGCAAGGTGGCGAACATGGCTCTCAGCAACGGCGTCGTCCATTCGGTACGCGCTACGCCTATCAGCTTTTCCAGATCGGCGCGCAGGTTTTTTACCGCCTTGGGGTCAATCTGCCTGGACTTGGCGCCGAAAACAGCCTGTATCTGTTCGGCGACCCGGTTAAAATTGCTTGGCAACGCGGCATCTGTTTGCTGAGAAGCCGCCTTTTTCCTGATTTGAAACTCGACATCCCAGCGCCGGCTGCTGTCATCAACAGCTATACATTGGATTTTTAGCGTGCCTACCTCGGTTTGCGTGACCGCCAACTCCACGATAACCTCGTCGTTCGGCTTGCCGGCATCGCCTTCAAACGCCACGGCCAGCGGCGGCAGGGAATGGAACAAGTCGGTAATTCCGGTCACATCGCCAGGTTTGAATTCGCCATCACCGGACAATGAAACCAGGTGAAAGCGCACCGGAACGCCTAAGCGCAACGCAAACCGCCGGTCTTTCAGGATGACTTCATCGCCTTCTTCGCTGCCTTTGGGCAGGATGCAGATGCCTGTCCTGAGCAGAGTCGAAGAGCCTTGCTGTTCGGCGGCATTGTCGGTATCGACCAGCAGGAAATAGCTGCGCGCCGAGCCGCCGCCGATTTTAAGTTTCTTGTCCCGTCTCGCAATCGCATAACTCACCGCTCCGAATGCAACGGACAATTCGGGATGCTGGTTTTCCAGCAATACCGGCGGACCGGAGCGCCATGACCCGATTAAATCGACAATGCGCTCGGTAATCGGCCGGCTGCGGAACACGCCGCCGTTAAGCAGCAAGGCATCGGGTACGCTCCCCTCCCCTTTTATCGCCATGGATGGTGTGTATGCCGCAGGGCTGCCGGGAGCAGACCCGGCGATCGCCATGGATGGTGTGTATGCCGTAGGCCTGCCGGGAGCAGACCCGGCGATCGCGATGGATGGCGTGTCTGCCGCAAGCCTGCCTGGGGCAGGCGCGGCGAAGGCCTCGCGGGATGCGGCGCTGTGCAGTTTTAAAAACGCCGCGATATGTTTGCTGACCGCGGGCTCCGCCGCATACGGCAAGCCGAACTCGACCACGCCGCTGCGTTTTCTGTCGGGTAAATCGTCAATGCCTGATAACGGGAAAAAGCCGTCCAGCGCAATTTTCCTGACTTCCTCTTTGGACAGCGCAACGGAACGCGAGCCGCCGATCAGCTTGGAGCCGCCGCCCAGTAAGGTAACGTTGAGTTGCTCCGGCGCATCTTCCGCCAGCAACCGCTCCTTGGCAATCCGGCATTGTTCGATCAATTGCGACAAATCCGCCGCCGACAGGCGTTTTTCGCCGCCATTTAAACGGCTTTCTGCAAGGTGCGCCAGGGCCAGATCGATATTGTCGCCGCCCAGCATTAAATGGTCGCCGACCCCGATTCGCGTTAATTTGGGTTCCCGTTCGCCCTGTTCTACCTTGATCAGCGTCAAATCGGTGGTGCCGCCGCCGACATCGCAAACCAGCAGCAGATGCACGCCAGCCAACGCCTGCTTAATCGTACCGCTATGGCGTCGCAACCAGTCGTAACAAACCGCCTGCGGCTCTTCCAGCAGCCGGACGTCATGTAATCCGGCAAGCCGCGCCGCTTCAAGCGTCAGCGACCTCGCCGCTTCATCGAACGAGGCCGGGACGGTAATCACAATGTCCTGCTTTTCCAACGGCGCATCGGGAAATTGATGTCCCCAGACCGTCCGAATATGCGACAGATAGCTGGCGCTGGCGGCTATCGGCGACACTTTGCCGACGTCATCGCTGCCGCCCCACGGCAGAATGTCGGCAGTATGATCGACCGACGGATGCGACAGCCAGCTCTTGGCGCTGGTGACAAACCGTCCCTTGCTTTTAGCGCCCAGCAGGCGTGCGGCCTCGCCGACGACGGCGGTTTCTCCCGCGCTTGGGAACAACAGATCGGCCTCGGACAATTCGCCGGTTGCAGGATGGTAACGCACCGACGGCAACAACGCCCTCGCGGCAACCTGTCCGGGAGCAACCAGTTGCTCGATTTGGAAAATTTGTATTTCTTGGTTTGTATTATCGACTTTGGCGTAAGCGACAACAGTATGCGTTGTGCCTAAGTCGATGCCAACCAGATAGCTTGCAGTGGGATTTTTCACGGTGATATTTTCAGTCTATGCGAAATAGAGTGGCTAAATCCATGCCTGAACCAGCCATCTTTCTTTAATTGGCCCTTCGACTTCGTTCAGAGGAGACGAAGCAACAGGGGCAACGGGTTTACCGAAAAAGGATACACGAAATGTTTTGGATTTACTAAGGAAGCGCTGATTAAATTCCCCAGTATGGGATAATATTGCCATTACTCAAAACAACGCCAATGCCCCTATGTCCTATCAAACCAGTTTTGCAGAACTCGACTATAACCATAAAAAACGCCTGACCAGAAGGGAAGTGTTTTTGAATGAAATGGAGCAAACAGTTCCCTGGTCGAAGTTAATCGCTTTGATAGAGCCCGCCTATCCCACCTCGGGGCGACGCGGTCGTCAACCGATGCCGTTGGCAAGTATGTTGCGTATTCACTGTATGCAGAACTGGTTCAGTTTTTCCGATCGCCAGATGGAAGATGCCCTCTATGAAATAGAGAGTGTCCGCCGCTTTGCCGGTTTTGGTAGCGTCACTGAAGCATTGCCGGATGAGACCACGATCCTCAACTTTCGTCATTTGTTGGAGAAACAGCAACTGACCCAGAAACTGTTAGAGACCATCAATGCCTACCTGAAAGAACAAGGCCTCTTAGTTTCTCAAGGCACGATGGTTGATGCCACGATTATTCATGCCCCCAGTTCCACCAAAAACCAAGATAAAGCGCGTGATCCGGATATGCACCAAACCCGAAAAGGCAAGCAATGGTATTTCGGCATGAAAATCCATATCGGCGCCGACGTGAATTCCGGCGCCGTTCACACGGTGACCACAACGGCCGCCCATGTAGCCGACATCACTGAATTGCCCAAACTGTTGCGAGACGATGATCGCGTCATCTTTGCGGACGCCGGTTATACCAGCGACGAATACAGGCGTGGAGCCCGGCATCTGGGCATATGCTGGTGTGTCAATGACAAACGCAAGCCCGGCAAAAGCCTGTCTGCCAGCCAGAAGAAGCGCAACCGGAAACAGTCCTCGGTTCGAGCACGCGTGGAGCATGTTTTTCGGGTAATCAAACAACAATTTGGCTTTCAAAAGACCCGCTATCGGGGTCTGGAGAAAAATGCGTCACAGGTCAACTTGCTGGTGGGGCTGGCAAATATTTATATGCTCAGGCGGCAGCGGATGGCTGCCTGAGGGTAAAATGCGTCTGTCGTTTCCCGAAAACGGCAGATGAAGAAGAAAAATCGGGGAAAACGGTTAGAAATGCCATTTATTGGGCGTTGCCAAGTGGCGATTTTTGAAAAAATCAGCTTGTCTGGCAATTGTGCCTGGAATGCGATTTAATCAGCGCTTCCCTAGCTTAAGTGAGTAAATTTTTTGGCGTGAGCTACGCCACCGTATACCGGACAATGAACCTAACGGAAAAGAGGGCAGATAATGCCAAATGTAAGGCCCATCATTTTCAGACACACATTACGGTAAATTTCAATGCGTCCTTGGATTACACTACGGAATTGAATCAGCCCCATGATAGAAAAGACTACTACACAAGAGGATACGCATAGATACTTTGCCGATGATATGCACAACGATCATGTTTTGGCCAGAAAAGTGGGGGGGTTAATAGCGGAATACGACTCGGCCAACGTGTGCAGTGAAGCGCCGACCACTACTGAACGAATGATGCAGCCCGTAGAACGTCTGACAGGCGGTTTCTCATGTCCGTCCATATACAAAGTCACGTTGGACGGCAAATCATACGTGGTTAGAGTCATCTATGGCGACGCTAATAAGATCGAAACGGAGATTATTAATTTTAGAATTGCAGCCCAAAGCGGCTTAGCGCCCAAAGTGTTTTACGGGTATCCCGATTTGAGCGCCATAAGCCAGTATCCAAAAGAGCTCGGCGTTATTTGCACTGAATTCCTCGAAGCCTCCCATCTCTCTGCAAACGAGCCTTTGGCCGATGAAAATTTAGTTCTATTTGCAAATGGTCTACGAACCATTCATAGCGGTCAAAAGTTTGCACGGTCGAAATCAATTTTTGAACTGGCACACTCCTATGAGCAAAACATCAAAGTAGACCGGCCTTTAATTGTTGATGAAGCCGCACTGCGTTTGGATCAGCTCCATCGTGAACTTCACGATACCTTAGAAAGCAAGTCCTGCCATAATGACTTGCACAGGCAAAATATAATGTTCTCTAAAGGCAGCGTTTTCTTCATTGACTGGGAAGTGTCTGGCTTGGGTGACCCTTATTTTGATTTAGCAACTCTTGAAGTTTTTAATGTCTTGGAAGGGCACCAGCAGCAGACCTTTTTAAATGCATATTTGGAGCGTACTCCGTCGATAGAAGAACGTCATAAGTATCGTCAGATGAAACAGGTCGCAGAAATTTATTATGGTCTTTGCTTAATTTCTCTCTCACAGCTTGAGCACTATCCGGTATCCCCGGAGATCGCACCGGGTGAAGCTCTGCGCAAATGCGGCCTCGATATGTTGCACAGTGTTTAAGCGGTTACCGTGAAAGTCGTTATCCCCTGCATTTTTTGTAGAGGATACAACATGGCCTTATCAGCCCACTGGAAAGCCCATTTCAACGCTAGGCAAAGCAGTGGTTTGTCGCAAGCGGCGTATTGTCGACAGCACCAACTTACCTACGCCACATTTTCAGCGAGGCTGGTGAGTTCGGGGCGCAGGCTAAATCCTCGTCATCGGCCCCCTCTGTTGTTACCGATTCATGTGCAACCGCACCCTTCGCCAGAGGCCAGCTGGGTTCTGCACCATGCCAAGGGGCATCGACTGGAATCGCCTGCGGGTGTGTCCGCATCTTGGCTGGCGGAGTTATGGCGATGTCTGGGTTAATCGAAGCGTCGGCGTAAATCTGGTTGGCCGTGGCACCAGTCGATATGCGCCGTGGCATCGATGGCTTATCGTCAATTGTGCAGCAAGCACTAGGTCATTCGCCGTGCACAGGCTCGGCCTTTGTGTTTCATAATCGTTCTAGCAATCGCTTGAAGGTGTTGCTGTGGGATGGTAATGGCGTGTGGTTGTGTCGGCGCCGCTTGCATCAGGGTAAAGTGGCTACACTAAACCGGACTGTTGACATCGACAATCAGCGTATTAAGCACTACGGCGAGTTCTGCGACGGTCGGAGCCTCCATGAACCGTTTTGATGCCAGATCGACATAAAGCTGGCTACGTACTCGCGCGACCACCAGCATGGCGAGCAAGGAATGCCCACCTAACTCGCTAAAGAAGTTGTCATGCATACCTACCTGAGCGACGCCCAAGGTATCTTGCCAGATCTTCGCTAGCTTCTGTTCCATCTCGGTGCGCGGTGCCACATACTCATTCTCCAGTTCGGGCCGTTCGTGCAGTGTGGCCGATTCGTCTGCCCCTTGTGTTTCGTCCGCCATCTCGGGGTTGATCCATAGATCGATGCGCGCAGGCAGATCGCTGATGGACACCGCAACTTGGCGCAGCGAGGCCTGCGAGAGAATCCTGCGGAATGTCTCCGTCCCCTCGGTGGGTAGCATGGCCGCAAGCGCCCAGTTTTCTTGAAGTTCCCAGGCATCCCAGTTCACGCTGATCCATGGCGTCCCGCGATGACTGCTGCGCGCGAAGGCAAGCGCATCTTGGAAGTTGTTGGCCGCCGAATACGCAGTGAACCCCAACCCAGCCAGGATTGCCGAGAGCGACGAGAGAAGAAACCAGAAATCTAACTGCTTTCCGTAAAGCGCCTTCTCCAGCACGAGGAGCCCTTTGACCTTCGGTTGGAAATGGAGATCGCACAGATGCCGGGTGGCTTGATCAATGCCGAAGAAGGATTCCGCAACCAACGTCCCTGCCCCGTAGATGACACCATTCAGATCTCCGAAGTGGGCGTAGATCCGCTCGACCAGATGGCGCATTTCGGCTTCATCGGACACATCCGCATCGCACACAAGGATTTGGGCACCCAGCTTCTCCATCGCCTGAAGCCGCCGGATTCTGCCGCTCACACGGTCATCGGCGGGATGGCTTTCTAGCCATTGCTCCCAACTCTCGGGGGCGGGAAATTCCGAGCGTCCGGTGAGAACCAGTCGGGCACGAGCTGTCCGTGCCAGCTCCTCGGCCAGAGCCAGACCGATGTTGCCAAGCCCGCCGGTAATCAGATAGACGCCTTGTTCGCGCAACAGCCGAG
>JALNYY010000119.1 GCA_023229605.1 Methylobacter sp. | reverse complement strand
ATTGCAACAGCAATTGGTTGCCGCCGAACAGGCCGATGACGGTTTGAAACAGGCAGAATTGCATGCCGCCCTGGATACCATCGGCGGATATACCGCACAGGCCAGAGCTTCGCGGCTGATGAACGGTTTGGGCTTTAGCGCCGACCAGGAAACCAACGCGGTCAACTCGTTTTCCGGCGGCTGGCGGATGCGGCTTAATCTGGCCCAGGCCTTGATGTGCCGCTCGGATGTATTGCTGCTTGATGAGCCGACCAACCATTTGGACCTGGATGCGGTGATCTGGCTGCAGGACTGGCTATGCAAATACCCCGGCACGTTGTTGCTGATTTCCCATGACCGGGATTTCCTGGACACCATCACCGACCACATCGTGCATATCGAGCAGAACAAGGCTGAAATTTATACCGGCAATTATTCGGCGTTTGAACGGATGCGCGCGGAAAAGCTTGCGCAACAGCAGTCGTCCTATCTAAAGCAGCAGCGGGAAATCGCCCATATGCAGAGCTTTGTCGACCGCTTCAAGGCGCAGGCCACTAAAGCTAGGCAAGCGCAAAGCCGGATCAAAGCCTTGGAGCGCATGGAGCTGATTGCGCAGGCGCATGTCGACTCGCCGTTCGATTTCAGTTTCGCCAAGCCGGGAAAAATGCCGAACCCGTTATTGACGCTGGACAAGGTCGATATTGGTTACGGGCAAACCTGCGTGATCAAACAGGCGGGACTGTCCATCTCGCCGGGCGACCGTATCGGGTTGCTCGGGCCTAATGGCGCGGGCAAGTCCAGCCTGATCAAGGTGCTGGCTGGCGATATGCAGCCGTTATCAGGCAATAGGAATGAGGCGGAAGCGTTAAAAATAGGCTATTTCGCCCAGCATCAGCTGGAGCAGTTGCGTATTGATGAAAGCCCGTTGTGGCACTTGCAGCAGCTGGACAAGCAGGCGACAGAGAAGGATTTGCGCAATTTCCTGGGCGGCTTCGATTTTTGCGGAGACAAGGTGCTGGAAGCCGTCAAACCCTTTTCCGGCGGCGAAAAAGCGCGGCTGGTATTGGCGCTGCTGGTTTATCAAAATCCCAACCTATTGCTGTTGGATGAGCCGACCAACCACCTGGACCTGGAAATGCGTCATGCCTTGAGCGTGGCCTTGCAGGACTATGAAGGCGCAATCGTGGTCGTTTCGCATGACCGGCATTTGCTGCGCTCGGTAACCGATCAGTTATTATTGGTGTCAGGCGGCAAGGTGCAGCCTTTCGACGGCGACCTTGACGATTACCGCATGTGGCTGGCGGAGCAGAAAAAAGCCGAAGAAAAAACGATTGTCGATACTACTGTGCAGACCGTATCGCGTAAAGACCAGCGTAAGCTCGATGCGGAGCGCAGGCAAAAACATAAGCCTTTATTCGATGCGCTGAAAAAAGCCGAAGCCGCTGTTGAAAAATATCATAATGAACAACGGCAACTGGAACATCAACTGGCCGATCCTGCCATTTATGCGGAATCGGAGAAAGAGCGGTTAAAAAAACTGATGGAACGGAAAGTAAACGTCGATAAGGCGCTGGATGAGGCGGAAGCGGCCTGGATGGAAGCCGAGGAAAAGATCGAAGCCGCTAAATAATGGCGCAGAGGCGACCGGGAAAATCATGTTTGAAATCATAAAACTGTTATTCGATATTTGCCTGTTTAAAAAAGGCCCGCAGGATTTGCCGTTTTCCGTATGGCTGTTGCGGCTGTTGGCGGTTGCCGACGTTATCGTCAGTTTTCTAATGGTAAGTCTCCAGGCGGGTTTGGCGGTGTCGCTGTTACAGGCCATTGTTTCCGCCTTGCTGATTGTCGGATTCAGCTGGCTTATGTTATACCTTGCCCGGAAACGGGGGCGGTTTCATCAAACGGCCGGCGCCTTGTTAGGTACCGATGCGATGATCAGTTTTTTTGCGCTGCCGGCAATGGCCTCAATGATGATCGGAACAGGCGCGTTATTGGCATTTATTGTGACAATGGGTTTAATGATTTGGCATTGGGCCGTTACCGGGCATATTATTCGCAATGCGCTGGGACAAAGCTTGGCTTTTAGTTTAGGCTTGGCGTTTTTATATATATTGGGATCTTATCAGGTGATGGCTTTGTTGTTCCCTGAAGTTGCCGGTGTTGAATAGGAGGAATTATGGAAAGCTACAAACATATATTACTGGCGGCTGACTTTTCCGAGCACGGCGAGGCCGTTGCCGATAAAGCGAGGGATTTGGCCGATAAATATCAGGCAAAATTGAGTATTGTGCATGTGATGGATAATTTGCTGATTACCGATGCGGCTTATGGATCGACTATTCCTTTTGATCTCGATTTAACCGCCGAGCTGATGGCGGCGGCAAAAAAGAGGCTGGCCAATTTGGCTGATAAACTGAATATTGCTGAAGACTGTCGGTGGATGGAAACGGGTAGCCCTAAATTGGAAATAATCAGGGTTGCGGAAGAAAACAATGTCGATTTAATCGTAGTCGGTTCGCATGGCCGGCATGGCTTCGCTCTGTTGCTGGGTTCGACCGCAAACGGAGTGCTGCATCATGCGCGGTGCGATGTTTTAGCCGTGCGTTTGCATGATGAGTGATCTTGATTTGAGATCAGGCCGGCGTGGCATAACGGGCGACCCGCGGGTCGTCCTAATTTTTAAAGGTAGATGATAAATGATTGGACAGATTGAAAGCTATGATCCCGATGCGCAAACCGGGGTAATAAAAAGCGAGGAGACGTTGTTTACGTTTCATTTGGATGATTGGGGCGCGGACGTACCGCCGGATGAAGGCGATGACGTTAACTTTGACGCGCATGAAACAATTGCGAGCAATATTAAGCTGGTGGGTGCGTATTTGGAGCCCCCTAAAGCCGTTAAATACAAATATCTGGCGGCCTTTTTGGCGTTGTTTTTGGGTTGGACAGGCGTGCATAGGCTTTATCTGGGCTTTTACCGGCTGGCCTTTATGCAGATAACATTGACGGTGGTGCTTTATGTAACCGGACTGCCCGGATTTGCAGCGCTCTGGGGTTTTGTAGAGGGCGTCCTGCTTTTTGGCGGGCAGATCAATCAAGACGCCAAAGGCCGTCCGTTAAAATAGCCGTTTAAA
Organism: Methylobacter sp.; assembly: GCA_023229605.1. Classification (GTDB taxonomy): domain Bacteria; phylum Pseudomonadota; class Gammaproteobacteria; order Methylococcales; family Methylomonadaceae; genus Methylobacter_A. The sequence continues at coordinate 10,596 of JALNYY010000119.1, read as the reverse complement.
AGCGGATAGGCAAAAAAAAGCCCTTGTGCGTGAACACAAGGGCTTTTTTCAAATCCGGTTATTCCTTATTTAGAATAAACATTAGCGGCGGTTAAGCCTTTGGGACCTGATTCGATGTCAAAAGTGACTGTTTCGCCTTCAGTCAGAGTTTTAAAACCTTCGCCCTGAATAACTGAATGGTGAACAAAAACGTCTTCGCCGCCATCAGCAGGTGCAATAAAACCAAAACCTTTCGTGTTGTTAAACCACTTTACAGTGCCTGTTGCCATTTTGAAACTCCTAAAATAAAAACTTACGGTTAACACAGAACTACAACATTGATAACCGGACAACCTAATAATTTAGGAATCCCTTAACTCAACATCTGTTTTCTGACGCAGCGTATTGTACTGTCTTTTTTATGATACTGTCATCCGCAATCTGTCGGCTGAAAACCTACTGCTTGCCGGTTGTTTGGTTGGCGTCCTCGACCGGCATATTGATGCCCAAGTCCTTTGCCGCGTTAACCGACATCAAATCAATCATTTGTTGAGCTCAGGAGCCGGCTACGCCCGTTACAATTTGCGGGACCCAAGCGCCTTTATATGCGCCTATGGCCTGGGCCCGGTTTTATTAAAAACAGCCTGCCTGCCTGCGCTATGCCTGGCTAGTTTTATTCCGGTCTACTGGAATCTTCCTGTCGCTCAATCTTATCCAGGCGGGCTTCCATTTCGGCGTCATCGGGCGTTTGATAATCGCCGTCGGGTTTGGGAGCGAAAAGCCTGGAACATAACAGGCCCAGCTCAAACAACATCCACATCGGCACCGCCAGCAGTGTTTGCGAGATGGCGTCGGGGGGCGTTAAAACGGCGCCTACGACAAACGCGCCTACGATCACATAAGGACGTTTATCGGCGAGGGATTCAGGCGTTATCAGGCCGGTCCAGACCAATACGATGGTGAATATCGGCACTTCAAAACAAACCCCGAATGCAAAAAACAGGGCCAAAACAAAATCGAGATATTTGGCAATATCGGTCATGACTGCAACGCCTTCAGGGGCGGCGGTAGTCAGGAAACCGAAAACCAATGGGAAAACCACGAAGTAGGCAAAAGCTACGCCCATATAAAACAGCAGGGTGCTGGCAATCAGCAACGGCAAAATCATGCGCCGTTCCCGTTTATACAAGCCCGGAGCGACAAACGCCCAGAACTGGTAAAGAATATAGGGGACCGAAATAAAAACCGCGACGACCAGCGCCAGTTTAAACGGCGTAAAAAAGGGGGAGGCTACGTCAATAGCGATCATCGTGCTGTTTTTCGGCATGTGCTTTAGCAGGGGACCGGCCAGGAAGCTGTAGATTTCATTGGCGTATGAAGCCAGCCCCAGAAATACCACTAATACGCATAAAACCGCCCGCAGCAGGCGGTTGCGCAATTCAATCAGATGGCTGATAAAGGGTTGCTCACCCTCGCTAAAACTATTTTGGCTCATGCTGTTCGGCACTTTCAGCAGGCGGCTGGTCTAGTGTGGATTTAAGCGTGTTGGAGGTTTCGTCGAGTATTTGCTGAACATCCTGCAAGCCGGACTGTTCTTTAAATATCTGGCGCATTTCTTCGGCTCGCAGCTCCAGTTTGATTTCTTCCTTGACGGAAGCCACCATGTTGCGCGTCTTGCCCAGCCAGTAACCGGCAATCCTGGCTACTTTGGGTAATCTTTCCGGGCCGATCACCAGCAAGCTGACCAAGCCGATCAGACAAAGTTCCGAGAACCCGACATCAAACATGGTTGTTAATCTTTATCGGTTTTTTTGGAGGTGACTTCGCCTTCGATGGCCTCGCCTTTATCGTCGGCGGGTTTGCCTTCCTCGCCTTCTTTCATGGCGGTGCGAAAGCCTTTGATGGCGCCGCCCACGTCAGCGCCTATATTGCGCAGGCGCTTGGTGCCGAACACGACAACGACGATGGCTAATACAACTAATAAGTGAGTAACGCTAAGACCCATTTCCAACTCCTGCTAGACGTTGCAATGCAACGGCTCTACTTGTTACGTTGCGCCTTTTCTTCCAGACCGGACAAGCCGAAACGACGTTGCAGTTCCTGCAATACATCATCCGGCCCCAGTCCCTGATCGGCCAGCAACACCATGCAATGAAACCACAAATCGGCGGTTTCATAAATAATCTGTTTTTTATCGCCGTCCTTGGCGGCGATGACGGTTTCTGTCGCTTCTTCGCCGATTTTTTTCAGTATGCTGTCCAACCCTTTGGCGTACAGGCTTGCGACATAAGATTTATCGGCGGGTTCCTGTTTGCGCTGCTCCAGGATTTGCGCCAGTTGTTGCAATACGTCGTTCATGATTTTTTGTAAATAGCTTCAGGGTCTTTCAAAACCGGCTCAACCGTTTGCCATTGCCCGTCAACCAGGTTGCGGTAAAAACAGCTCTCGCGGCCGGTATGGCAGGCAATGCCGCCTTCTTGTTCAATTTTAAGCAGAATAACATCTTCATCGCAATCCAGCGATATAGCCGTAACTTTTTGCCTGTTTCCAGACTCCTCGCCTTTGCGCCATAATCTCCCACGCGACCTTGACCAGTAAACCGCATAACCTTCGGCGGCGGTTAAAGCCAATGATTCGCGATTCATCCAGGCGAACATCAATACTCTGCCGGTTTCCGCCTGTTGCGCGATAACCGGCACCAGGCCGTCCTCGGTCCAGCGTATCCCGTCCAGCCAGGATGTCCCGTTCACAAGCGCACCTCTATGCCGCGTGAGGCCATGTGTTGCTTGGCCTGTTCAATGGTGTGTTCGGCAAAATGAAAAATGCTGGCGGCCAATACCGCGTCCGCCTTACCTTCAATAATGCCGTCAGCCAGATGATCGAGATTGCCGACGCCGCCGGATGCAATCACCGGCACCGTTACCGCCTCGCTGATGGCGCGGGTTAACGGCAGATCGAAACCTTCGCGGGTTCCGTCCCTGTCCATGCTGGTCAGCAGGATTTCCCCTGCGCCGTAGTCGACCATTTTTTTTGCCCAGGCAATCGCTTCGATGCCGGTCGGCTTGCGGCCGCCGTGGGTGAAGATTTCCCACCGGCCGGGTTCGCCGGGCGAACTGACTTTTTTAGCGTCTATGGCCACCACAATACATTGCGAACCGAAGCGCTCCGCCGCCTCGCGGACAAACTCAGGATTGGCAACCGCCGCGCTGTTGATGCCGACTTTATCGGCGCCCGCGTTCAGCATGCGGCGAATATCTTCCAAAGTCCTGATGCCGCCGCCTACCGTCAGCGGAATAAAAACCTCGCTGGCCACCTGCTCGACGACATGAACAATGGTGTCCCGGTTGTCATGCGTGGCGGTAATGTCCAGGAATGTGATTTCATCCGCGCCTTCACGGTCATAACGTCTGGCGATTTCTACGGGGTCGCCGGCATCACGAATATCGACAAATTTTACGCCTTTAACGACGCGGCCGTTATCGACGTCCAGACAGGGAATAATGCGTTTGGCTAAGCTCATGGTTATTGAAATGATTCCGCTAATTTTTCGGCTGCTTCAAAATCCAGCGTGCCTTCATAAATCGCCCGCCCGGTGATCGCGCCCATGATGCCGTCGCCTGCGACAGCGCCCAGGGCCCTGATGTCATCCATATTGGTGATGCCGCCGGAAGCGATGACCGGGATGCGAATGGCACGCGCCAATTTTGCGGTAGCTTCGACATTGACGCCGGACATCATGCCGTCCCTGGAAATATCGGTGTAGATAATGGCTTCGACGCCGTATTCCTCAAAATGTTGAGCCATATCGATCACATCATGTTTGGATAGTTTGGACCAGCCGTCAATAGCCACCTTGCCGTCTTTTGCATCCAGCCCGACGATGATGTGGCGCGGATACTCCAGCGCCATATCCCTGACAAAATGCGGCTCGTTAACCGCTTTGGTGCCGATAATAACGTACTCCACGCCGGCATTCAGGTAAGCCTGAATGGTATCTTCATCACGAATGCCTCCGCCTATCTGCACAGGCACATCAGGGTAGGCTTCGACGATGGCATGAATTACATCGGCATTTCTCGGCTTTCCGGCAAACGCGCCATCCAGGTCGACCAAATGAATTCTTTTCGCGCCGGCGGCAACCCACTTGCCTGCCACCGCGACAGGGTCGTCGGAAAAAATCGTATTTTCATCCATTCGTCCCTGACGCAAACGAACACATTTTCCCTCTTTTAAATCGATTGCAGGTATTAATAACATAACACTAAAATCCTCAACGGCTTGTAATTATTATAGGTGCGAATTCATTAGCTTTTGGGCGGGTAAATTCGCCCCTATGCCTGTCCATCCCAATGCAAAAAATTCTTCAGCAGCTGCAAACCGACTGCCTGGCTTTTTTCGGGGTGAAATTGTACGGCAAAAACATTGTCTTGCGCTAAAGCACAGGTGAATGCATCCGGGTATTGCGTAGTCGCCGCCGTTATTGCGGCCTCATCCGGCTGCGCATAATAACTGTGTACAAAATAAAATCGGCTGTCCTGGGGAATATTTTCCCATAACGGATGCTGCTGCAGTTGGTGAACCTGATTCCAGCCCATGTGGGGAATCTTGAGCGCATTCCCTTTGCTGTCTGTTAACGATTCGGAAAAATGCACGACATGGCCTGCAAAAACATCCAGGCATTGGGTGCCGCCGTTTTCCTCGCTGTCGGTCAATAAGGCCTGCATGCCTAGACAAATTCCCAGCAAAGGCTTGCTTTTGGCAACCTGTCGGATAACGTCGGACAAGCCCGATTGGTTGAGCGCCTGCATACAATCCCGTATTGCGCCGACGCCGGGAAAAACCACCCGGTCGGCGCTAAGGATAGAATCGGCATCGGAAACACAGACAACATCGACTTCAGGCGCGGCATGTTGCAGCGCCTTTACGATTGAATGCAGATTACCCATTCCGTAATCAATTACAGCGACAGAAGACATAAGAAATACAGGATTAAGATTAGAAGGTTAGAGACTGCCTTTGGTTGACGGCATGATACCCGCCATGCGCGGGTAAGCGGTAATCGCCATGCGTATGGCGCGACCCATGGCTTTAAAAATGGTTTCGGCGACGTGATGGGCATTTGCGCCTTTCAGGCTGTCGATATGCAAAGTCACGCCGGCATGGTTGACAAAGCCCTGAAAAAACTCGCGGAACAAATCAACGTCAAAACTGCCGATCATGGCTTTCGGGTATTTGACTTCGTAAAACAGGCCGGGGCGTCCGGAAAAATCAATCACGACGCGCGATAAGGCTTCATCCAGAGGCACATAGGCGTGTCCGTAACGGTAAATGCCTTTTTTGTCCGCCATGGCTTTGGCAAACGCCTGGCCTAGGGTAATGCCGATGTCTTCCACGGTGTGGTGGTCATCAATATCCAAATCGCCTTTGGCTGCAATGTCCATGTCAATCAAGCCGTGTCGGGCAATTTGATCGAGCATGTGTTCAAGAAAAGGTACGCCGGTTGAAAACGAGGATTTACCCGATCCATCCAGGTTAATTTTGATTTTGATTTGAGTTTCAAGCGTATTTCGCTCTACTTCCGCAGTACGTTGATCCATGTTTAGATTATTTATATTGGTGGCTGGCGGCATTCTACTATGACAAGCAAGATTTTGCAGTGTTTGTTATTCATTGCCGCCGATGGAAATGCTCCGATTGGAAAATCAGATGCAACTGAACTTGTCCGCGCCCTGTCGATACTGCTCGGATATGCCGTAACATCCGCCTCGATGTCATTTTAAGCGTACGTTAAGTTAAGCTTTAACCGGCTTTTTTTATGGTTATTTTCTGGGAGAATAGGCATGTCGCCAAAATAGAAAACGGATTTTAAGAAATTTTAACAGGACGTTGCCAGGGATGGGGGTGCAACGCCAACCAAGCAGGCGACTCTCAGTCCCAGCGCACTCCGTGTGCTGGGATTTTTTTAAAGCCAGCAAAGCCTGCTCACAGTGTAAAAGCCCGGCACACATATCTTGTGTGTAGGCCTGAGCTAAGCCGTTTCCCCGACCCGATCAAGAAAACACCGTCAAATTGATAAGCTAAGCCGCCCGATGCAAATAACCCCGCCGCTCTGTTTAAGTGTAATTTTCCAGTAATGTGCTACGCTTTAAATCAGCTGTCTTAAATTCAAACATTGTTCTTGTGTTCGCCTGCCGATGGCGCTGGCGTTCAGATTGGTAAGGCATGGCTCATTTTTTATATACTCGTCGCTGATAAGCAGTAGTAATTCTCCAGGGAGCAAGTCGTGAATGATGCATCACTTACAGATGTGTTGACCTTTAAGCTGAACGATGACGGCAAGTTGCTTGCCGCATTTGAACCGTGTGAAAGCAAGCCCCCGATGGATGAGGCGGCGATCAAGGCGGCTCTGGCGAGGCAAGGCCTATCCAACTTGTTTTTGTATGAAAACTCGCTGTCAAATCTGGTGCAACAGTACAACAGTCTTAATGAGAGCTTTGTGCTGGAAATTGGCGAGCGCCGGGATGGCGCATGCACAATTAAAATTACCGACGACAAAATGGCCGCCAGTCTTACATTAATCCCCCCCTACGGCGGCGCTCCAGTCGGCCTATTTCAAATACAGCTGGCTTTACAGGAAAAAGGGGTGGTCGGCGGCATCATGAAAAATGAAATCGAGGCGGCTTTAAAGGAAGGGTATGCTAAAGAACGCATCATCGCCAAAGGACTGCCTCCCGTGCGAGGCACTGACGCGCGCTTTCAAAGCCTGGTGCCTCAAATAAGGGAACGAAAACCCCGGGTAGACGAACACGGTGTCGCCGATTACCGCGACCTTGGACAGCTCATTGTCGTAAGGCCCGGCGATCCGCTGATGTGCCGCACTCCGCCCACCGAAGGCAAAAAAGGACGGGATGTGACCGGGCAAATACTTATGCCCCAACCAGGGCAGGACACGCCGTTTGCCTCGGGGCTGCAGGGTGTAGAGCTTGACCCGGATACAGAGCTTGATCCGGATAATAACAGCCTGCTGCTGGCCGCGATTGCCGGCCAACCCAAGCTGGTTCCTAATGGCGTTATCGTGGAACCTACCATAGACCTGCCGCTGGTGGATATTTCAACCGGCAACATGAGCTTTGACGGCACTATTAATATCAAAGGCGATGTTAAAGAAGGGATGAAAATTTGCGCGTCGGGAGACGTGTTTGTGGGCGGAACCGTCGAAGCGGCGGAAATCGAAGCCGGCGGAAATGTCGTTATCAAAGGCGGAGTGATCGGTCACAGCGAACATAGCGGCGATCCACACGAAATTCCGAATTTTAACGCGAGAATTATCAGCAAAGGGTCAATCAGCGTACATTTTGCCGAAAATGTCTGCATGGAAGCCGGTACAGATATTTTTATTGAAGAATTCTCCATGCATAACCATCTGACCGCGCTTAACCGTATCTTGGTCGGAAAGTCCGGCAGCAAAAAAGGCCGTATCATCGGCGGTATTACCTGTGCGTCGGTTCTGGTGAAAGCGGCAGTAATGGGTTCGAATGCCGGCTTTATAACCAGGATCAAGGCGGGGTTTAATCCTTACCTTCAGGCGCAGCTGGACAAGCTTAAGCTAGAGATTGACGCGAATGAAAAGGAGCTGGAAGACCTCAAGAAGATTATCGCCTTTGTTTTGGCGCATCCCGAAAAAGACAAAAACGGCCTGTTAAACAAAGCCCTTCATACCAGGGAAAAAGTTGAAACCGATTGCACCCGGCTACATGCCGAACGAGCCCATCTCCTGTCCGAAATGACGCTGGCCGAGAACGTCCAGGTTATTGTGGAAGACTCCGTCCATTGCGGTGTCGAGATTCAGATTGGCAATTCTATTTGGAAAAATAACGAAGAACGGGGCAAAGGCGTTTTTCAAATTGCTGATGGCGCGATTGATTTTGGAAACATCATGTTGAGCGTCGATAGATCGCAGTAAGACAGAAAAGTTTTATCCCCCGTCCTTGGTGTCGAACCTCCTGCATTGTGCTCACGCCCCTGACCCGCATCTTTTCGGTGTGGTAAAATTATCCCGAGAGAAGTTAACGTGGCCGCCACAATAATTTCCCATTATCAAAACGCCTGTAGCTTTAACAAATGAATAAGGCTACACACACTTAGAGGAGATACTATGAAATTTAATCCATGTGCTGATAAATGTACTTACGAAGGAACTCATTGCGAAGGTTGCGGACGGTCCCACGAAGAAATAGCCGAAACTAAAAAGATGGTCATGGCCTTGGTAAATTTTGCCCAGACTCAGGGCTATGAAAATGTCGATGAGTTTGCAAACGCTATCGGGCAAAGCATCGCTAAAAAACTAAAAAAATCCGCCGCAGGAAAATAGAGGGCTATGACACACGCTGAAATTATCGGCTATTTAGCTGCGACACTGACTACCGTCTCATTTGTGCCTCAGGCAATATTGACGATAAAAACCAGGGACACCGAATCCCTTTCTTTCGGCATGTACAGCACCTTTACCCTGGGCGTGTTATGTTGGCTTATTTATGGAATTTATCTGGCCGATAAGGCGATTATATGTGCAAATGCAATAACGTTGCTGCTGGCCGCATTGATACTTTTCTTTAAGATTTACAATATGGTGCACAAGAAAGAAACATAACCATACGATTATGCCAGCTGAAGAATCTCCAGCGCATTTCCGTCCGGATCACGGCAAAACAGGGCCTGTCGACCGGATTTGCTCAAGGTGTAGGTAATACCGCTTTTATCGAGCACATCCTTAACCGGCGCCAGTTCCGGCACGCTTAACGCAATATGCCGATCGCGTCCGCCATGTTCGGGGCGGCCGGACACCGGGTCCGGGTTTTCCAGTTCCAGTAAATGAATCTGCTGTGCGCCCAGCTGCAGCCAGGCGCCGGGAAAGCCCAGGTCGGGCCTGGCGGTTTGCTGCATGCCGAGAACATCGCAGTAAAACTTCAGCGATGCCGCCGTATCGGAAACAACCAGACTGGCATGATGCAGGGTGAAATTAAATTTTGACATTAGGCTCTCTTCCAAAGTGCAGCCGAAAATTCAACTGCGATCGGCTCATTACAGGGTTTTTACTTTTTCCAATACGTCCTGGGCATGGCCGTCGGGCGTGACGCCATACTCCACATCCACCAATACGCCTTCTTTGTCGATGATGAACGTGGAGCGAAGAATGGCCATGCTTTTAACGCCGTTCTTTTCCCGTTCCTGCCATACGCCGTAGCTCTCGCAAAGTTCGCCATCGGCATCGGCCAGCAAATCCACTTTCAGGTCGAATTTTTTAATGAAATCCATATGGCTGGCGCAAGAATCCTTGCTCACGCCGATAACCACGGTATCCGCCTTGGCAAATTCCCCGGCAAGCTCGGTAAACTGGTTGGCTTCTATAGTGCAGCCCGGCGTGTCGTCTTTGGGATAAAAATACAAAACAACGTTCTTTTTGCCTAGATAATCGGACAAACTAACCGATTCATTGTATTGGTTTTTTGAGCTGAACTTTGAGTTGAACAAGGGGGCTTGTTGGTGTTTTTCTAACATGGGAATCTCCTTCAGAGTTCGCGGATTGTTAAAGCCTGAAACCGCAGTGTAAGCGGATCAAAGATTCCCTGCAAGCCTCATAAAACCTGGGGATATGTGCGTTAATTAGCCTGGAACGTGAAAAGACTCTTTTACCCTAGAAAAATCAGTTGCGCCTTCCAAACCTCGTTCGGCCTGAGCCCAGTCGAAGGGTGGGCGGCGTTTGGAAGGCTCGCCAAATGGGTGGGGGCGTGGAGTCCGCTCATGCTTCGACAAGCTCAGCACGAACGGACTCCACGCCTTCCAACTGATTTTTTAGGTTTATTGACCGCGAAAGACAGGAAGTTTTATTTTTTCGTGTCTTTCGTGGATAAATCGCCGTTTTTAGGATTTACAATTACGCCTTATTCTCGCCGCCGAATAACTCCAGCAAACGCGGCAGGAAGATCGCCAGTTCCAGCGACATAATCGAAAAATCGACATCGAACTGCTCGGCTTCGGAAGCGGTATCAATATCGGCCACCTGATCCTGAATCAAATCAAGAAACTTCAGGCGCTTAACGGCCAGGTTTTCGTCGATAATGAAGGCAATGCGGTCGGCCCAATTCACGGCCAGTTTGATGACTTCCTTGCCGGTATCCAGATGGTTCTTGATTTCCGGCAGGCTCAGGTCATGGCGTTTGCAGCGGATAATGCCGCCTTCCTCTTCGGGGGCGCGCAACTCGCACTCGTCTTCGATGGTGATGTCGTCCGGCGGCTGATTGTTGACCAGCCATTCGGTCATGACTTTGACCGGTTTTTCGACGGTATTGAGCGGAACGGCCGGCAGCGAGCCCAGGCATTTGCGCAAACTGCTCAGCAAATCCTCGGCTTTTTTGGCGGACGCCGCATCGACGATCAGCCAGCCGCCCTTGGGATCGATATAAGCGTAAGTCTTGTTCGAGAACGTGAAAGCTCTGGGCAGCAACTCAAAGATCAGCTCGTCCTTAATAGCCGTGCGTTCTTTTTTGGATAATTTACGGCCTTGCTGTTCCTCGGTTTCAAGAATCTTTTCCTGCATCATTTCATTGACGACGGACG
>JALNYY010000118.1:8198-13766 GCA_023229605.1 Methylobacter sp. | reverse complement strand
CTTAAGTAGTATAAGAAACCTTCTGCGTCCACCGATGCAGGAGGTTTTTTTATGGGAGGCACTAAATGGCAACCGTTTTAATTACCGGCGCTAATCGCGGTTTGGGCCTGGAATTTTGCCGCCAGTATGCGGCTGAAGGCTGGAACGTCATCGCCTGTAGCCGCAATCCGGATGATGCGCTTGATTTAAATACTCTGGCCGGGCGGCGCCCTGATATTCAGCTGGAAACGTTGGATGTTTCGGAGTTTGAGCAAATTGATGCGTTGTCGCAAAAATTGGCGGACAGCTGTATCGATGTTTTGATTAACAATGCCGGCATTTATGCGGATAACAAAAGTAACGGTTTTGGCCGGCTTGATTATCAGGCATGGACCCGGTCGCTGGTGGTCAACACCGAGGCGCCGGTGAAAATGGCCGAAGCGTTTTTACCGCAAATCAAACGCAGTGATAAAAAGCTGATTGTTAATATCAGCAGTTTAATGGGCAGTATTGCCGATAACGACAGCGGCGGCAGTATTTTTTACCGGTCAAGCAAAGCGGCGCTGAATTCTGCAATGAAGAGCTTGGCGATAGCGCTTAAAGATCAGTCCGTCGGCGTGGTTATTTTCCATCCCGGTTGGGTCAGAACCGATATGGGCGGGCCTAACGGGTTAATAAATGCCGATGAAAGCATTGCCGGAATGCGGGCTTTAATAAAGAACTTTTCTTTGGATCAATCAGGTGGTTTCGTTAAATATGACGGAACGGCTATGCCATGGTGAATACTATGATTAAAAAGACATTGATTTTATGGGTGATTTTGCAAAGTGCGGTTCATGCCGATGCTTTAATACCCGAACAGATTAAAGCGCCTGCGGGCTATAGTCCCGTTTTGACCGTGCATGCGAAAGGCGATCAGATTTACCAATGCACACTGAATAAAGGCGAGTATTCATGGGAAACGCAGGCGCCCGACGCCAGGCTGTTCGATGAGCAGGGCAATATAGTCGGGAATCACACTGCCGGGCCTCTGTGGGAATATAAGGAAGGCAGCCGCGTTGTCGGAAAGGTAGTCAATAAAGTCGATATGACGCCGGGTTCGGCTATTTCCTGGTTACTTGTCGAGGTGGTTTCCCATAAGGGCGACGGCTTATTTTCGAACGTGGACTTTATCAACCGGGTTAACACGCACGGGGGCCTGCCGCCTGCATCGGGATGTAACGCCAATCATTTGGGCAGTGAAAAGCGGGTTGCCTATGCGGCGGATTATATTTTCTATTCCAAATGATCCAGCTTTAATTCCCTGAGTTTCATCAAGGCATAGACCGATTCCAGATGAGGGGCGGCTATGCCGACCCGCTGGGCGGCGCGCAGGGCATTGCCCAGAATGGCTTCGGTTTCCATCAGCTGGCCGCTTTCATAATCCAGCAACATGCTGGTTTTATAAGGCGGCATGGCATAGGTGTTTTCGATGTTGATGTTAACAATGTCGTCGGGCAAGGGATGCCCGCAGGCCGCCGCGATGTCGCAAATTTCCTGCATGATGCTGCGCACGAAAGATTCCCGGGTTTGCAGGATGTCGAGCGTCAGCAAACCGCCTGACAATACCGATAGCGGATTAAACGGCGCGTTCCAGACGCATTTTTGCCAGCGTCCGGTAACGATGTTGTCGATTGCTCCGCACTCAATGCCGGATTGATTAAAGAGTTCGCAAAGCTGCGCGGTTTTACGGCTGACGCCGTTCGGCAGGTTGCCTAAAGCCAGACGGCCGTAAGCCAAATGCAATATCTCGCCGGGGCCTGTCCGGTTGCAGCAAATAAATGCCAGACCGCTGACGATTTCATTACGGGGAAAAGCGTTTTGCATTTCCTGTTCGATTTCCACGCCATTCTGGATAAAGACTATCGCCGTATTCCGACCGACAACCGGACGAATCAGGGCTACCCGATCCAGCGTCGGAATGACTTTGGTGCAGAGCAAGATATAGTCCGGCGTTCCTTTAAAATCGGTAACATTTTTTAACACGTGTGCCGGGGTAAAATTCCAGCGACCGAGAGCCTGGCTGTTGATGATAAAATCGTGTTGCTTTACCTGATCATAATCGGAGCGGCAAACTACCGATACTTCGGCTCCGGCCTGCGCCAGCAGCGAGCCGTAAAAAGCGCCGATGGCTCCTGCTCCAATAACAAGCACTTTAATCATGGCTGTCTTCGTTCAGAATCTGCTTTAAAAATGGGATGGTTAATTTGCGTTTGGCGGCCAATGATGCCCGATCCAGTTTTTCCAGTAAAGCCCAGAGGCCGGCCAAATCCCTGTCGTAATGAGTCAGCAGGAAGCGTCCCGCTTGCGGCGCGATTTCAAACCCCATTTGATCGGCTTTAAAGATTAATGCCGCAATCCGGTCGCTGTCGGTTAAGGGCTGTATTCTTAAGGTCAGTCCCCAATTAAGGCGGGTTTTAAGGTCGGGTAACCGGATTGCAATATCATTGGGCGCGGAAGATGCAGATACGATCAATTTGTGGCCGCGCTCCCGATGTTGGTTAAACAAATTAAAAAAAGCCAACTCCCAGGCCGCATTACCGGCTATGCACTCGATGTTGTCGAAACAAACCACATCATATTCATCAAGCCCGTTTAGCATCAAAGGATCAGGCAGTTCAGCACTCGATAAATCAAAATAGAACGAGCTGAGCTTTTGATTCTGCGCCTGATGGCAGCAGGCTTGGAGCAGATGGCTTTTGCCTTGACCTGTTTTGCCCCAAAGGAAAATCTGCTGCTCGCCCAGGCCTGCAACACACCGCTGCAAATGAGTGACGATTTCCTGATTGGCTCCGGGGAAAAAATCGTTAAAGGTTTGGTTGGCCCTGAATTCAAAATGTAATGGAAGTTGCTGCGCCATTCAGTTTTGTTTTCCCGCAAAGCGTACATAAAATGCCGTGCCGAAAAAAAGCATCAGGCTCAGCATGACTTCAAGTGAGGCATACAGCCGTTCGTCGGCGTTGACGTAGGCTTCGGCAGTACCGTGGAGAAAATAAATCAGGCTGACGTAGGCCGCCCACGCGCAACTTCTGGGATTGCGATCCAGCAAGCCGCGCATAGGCAGCAATAACGGCGTAACGGCGACCAATAAAACCAGCGCGACCGGAAAGCGGGCGGACGGCGCGAGCACGGTATTCCAAAGCATCAACAACGCGAACAGCCCGAAGAAACCCGCCAGGGCGATGATGTAGTAGTAAATCGGTTTTATGTTCATGAAGGTTGTTTCAGTTGCAGCGCGGTTTTGGCTAATCGAGCACCGAGCGCTTTACATAAGGTTTTTTCGTGATCGCTCAGTCCCGTGTGATTTGTCGATACATGACTGGGGCCGTAAGGTGTGCCGCCTGACGTGGTTTCGCGCAGCGCATGCTCGGTGCTGGGCAGGCCCAGTATCAGCATGCCGTGGTGCAGCAGCGGCAGCATCATCGACAACAGAGTGCTTTCCTGTCCGCCGTGCATGCTGCCGGTCGAGGTAAATACCCCGGCCGGTTTGCCGGACAGGGCGCCTGAAAACCAGATTTCGGTGGTGCTGTCGATAAAATATTTTAACGGCGCGGCCATATTGCCGAAATGGGTCGGGCTGCCCAGCGCCAAACCGTCACAGGATTTTAAATCGTCGAGCGTGGCGTAAAGCGCACCGTGGGCGGGGATGCTTTCCGCAGTCTTTTCACAAACAGTTGAAACTTCGGGGACGGTTCTGAGTACCGCTTCAGCACCGGCTACCGACGCTACGCCTCGGGCGATATGGTTGGCCATTTCTGCGGTGGTGCCGTTGCGGGAGAAATACAGGACCAGGATTTTTGCCATAAGCTTAAGTCTTAAAGAATGGCGAGCACGGTTTCCGGCGGGCGCCCAATCGCCGCCTTGCCGTTGGTAACGACTATAGGCCGCTCGATTAAAATGGGGTTGTTCACCATGCCTTGTATCAGCGCCTGCCGATCCAGTGCAGCAGCATCCAGGCCGTTCGCTTTATATTCGGCTTCTTTTTTGCGCATCAACTCGCGAGGCTCCATGCCCAGTTTTTGCAGAATATCGTCCAGCTCCTGAGCGTTGGGAGGGGTTTTAAGATACTCGATAACCTCCGGCTCAATGCCTTGCTCTTTTAACAGTTGCAAGGTTTGACGCGATTTGCCGCAACGCGGATTGTGGTAGATTTTTACATTCATGGTTCACGCGCTCCTCAAAAATAAAAAAGCTATAATAGCATTTTTAATAAAACTCAGGCTTTGGAATAGGCAATAACGATGATGGACAGAGCACTCGACCGAATTAAGCAATACTGGATATTGGCGAGATTCGATAAACCTATCGGTATCCTGATTTTATTGTGGCCGGCGTTGTGGGCGTTGTGGGTCGCCAGCGGCGGTAAGCCTGATTTGCTGGTTTTAACCGTTATTTGTTTGGGCGTCGTGTTGATGCGGGCTGCCGGTTGCGTGATTAATGATTACGCCGACCGCGATTTCGATCCGCATGTGGAGCGCACCAAACAGCGTCCTATCGCCGCAGGCAAGGTAACACCGAGGGAAGCTCTGGCGGTTTTTGTAGTGTTGTGTTTGTGCTCTTTCGGTTTGGTGTTGCTGCTGAATCTCTACACCATCATGCTGTCGTTCATCGGCGCATTTCTGGCCGCCAGTTATCCGTTTATGAAGCGCTACACTCATTTGCCCCAGGCTTATTTGGGTATGGCTTTCGGCTGGGCGGTGCCGATGTCGTTTGCCGCGCAGCTGGACAGCATTCCTCTGGTAGGCTGGGTGATGTATTTGGCTACCATATTATGGGCATTGGTTTACGACACTATGTACGCGATGGTTGATAGGGACGATGATCTGAAAATAGGCGTTAAATCGACAGCCATCTTGTTCGGCGCTTACGACCGTCACATCATGGCCGTGTTACAGGTCGTCATACTCGGCCTGCTGATTGCAGTCGGTCAAATGGCGAACGCAGGCCGGCCTTATTACGGCGGTATTTTAATTGCGGCGGGCTTGTCGGCTTATCAGCAAAAATTGATTTTTCACCGGGAAAAAGCGCTTTGTTTTAAGGCGTTTTTAAACAATAACTGGTTCGGCCTAGCCGTATTTTCAGGCTTGCTCGCGGATTATTGGTTACGGTGAATAAGGGAGGCTCGCCAGGGTTGTCACCCTGCTTTTAGCCTAAACGCCGAAGGTTTGTAGGGAATAATTGGACACAGATAAAAAAGAAAACAAACCCCGTTTAAATCCGCCAGATCGGCGTTATCCGTATTCCATTTTTTACGGCCGAGTCATTGTAATCACCATCCTTCTAACAGGCTTTAGCGTGGATTTCAATATAAAAGTCCGCAAACTAAATTCATCCCGACCGATACAAAATACTTTTGTATTTTCTTTGGCATTGTTAGTAATATCACTTACCTTTAAGATATTTTTGCAGCGAAACATTCTAGTTAAGCATTGAGGAATAATCATGACAACCATAGCAGACCCTATCATCGGCAGTTGGTACAAGGACGTAGAAAACAACCTGAAATTTAAAGTCGTCGCCATTGAAGAAAGCGATGATTCCATTGAAGTC
>JALNYY010000118.1:0-8098 GCA_023229605.1 Methylobacter sp. | reverse complement strand
TAAGCATTGAGGAATAATCATGACAACCATAGCAGACCCTATCATCGGCAGTTGGTACAAGGACGTAGAAAACAACCTGAAATTTAAAGTCGTCGCCATTGAAGAAAGCGATGATTCCATTGAAGTCCAATACCTTAACGGCGATATTGGCGAATATGATCATGACAGCTGGTATAACTCAACCTTCGATTATATCGAGGCTCCTGAAGACTGGAGCGCGCCTTTTGACGATCTTGAAAGCGATGACCTGGGCTATACCGACACGGACGAACATCGCCCCAATCCTGACGATCTGGACATCGAAGATTACCTGGATTAATTAGGAATACATCATGAAAATGAGTCCTCAGGAATTCCTGGACTGGAAAACCAAACGAATTACCCTGCTGGCAATGTCCGGCGCGGGCAAAACCACGCTGGCCAATAAATTGCCTAAAGCCAAATGGTTCCACTATTCAGGCGACTACCGGATAGGCACAAAATATCTGGAAGAACCTATTCTGGATAATATTAAGCGCCAAGCCATGCGTGTTCCTTTTCTGCGCGAGTTGCTGCTGTCCGACTCCATCCATATCAGCAATAAAATAACCGTTGATAACCTGGCCCCGGTTTCCAGTTTTCTCGGCAAACTCGGCAATCCTGAATTGGGCGGTCTGTCTTTGCAGGAATTCAAGCGCCGCCAAAAACTGCATCATCAGGCCGAAATTGACGCAATGAATGATGTGCCGGATTTTATCGATAAAGCTGTAGACATTTACGGGTATCAACATTTTGTCAATGATGCGGGCGGCAGCGTTTGCGAGTTGGACTGTCCCGAGGTGCTGGAAACGCTGGCGCAGAACACGCTGATCGTTTATATCAAAATTCCGCCGGAATTGGAGCAAACCATTATTGAACGGGCCAAATCCGATCCCAAGCCGCTTTATTACCGGGAAGCGTTTCTTGATGAAAAACTCGCCGAATTCATGAAGCTTAGAAATTACTCTTCCCCCGATGTTATTCAGCCGGATGATTTTGTCTCCTGGGTTTTTCCCGAGTTATTCAAATCCAGACTGCCCCGCTATCAGGCTATCGCCGATCAATACGGTTATACTGTCGATGCGAATGATGCCGCCGCCGTCAACGGCGAGGATGATTTTATCCGGCTTATCGCCGATGCGCTGGGTTCCCAGCAATGATAACGGAGTCCGGTTATGCCTTTAGTCGCTCATACTGATTTACCGACATTTCAACGCCTGCGCGAAGAAGGGGAGGAAATATTAGATCCTGAGCGCGCCCGCAATCAGGATATACGGGAAATGCATATCGGCCTGCTCAATATGATGCCCGATGCGGCGTTGGAAGCGACGGAAAGGCAGTTTTTCCGACTGGTGGGCGCGTGCAATCAAATTGTCCAGTTTCATGTGCATCCCTTTACTATTGAAGGCTTGAAAAGAGGCCCGGAAGCGCAAGCCCATATCGCTAAATATTATGAGCCCTTCGAGAAAATCAAACGCGACGGGCTGGATGCGCTGATCATCAGCGGCGCTAATGTCACCCATCCCCGATTGCCCGAAGAGGACTTCTGGCAGCCGCTGACCGAGGTTTTTTTCTGGGCCAAGGAAAATGTCACTTCGGTGCTTTGTTCGTGTCTTGCTACCCATGCGGTCATTCAATACTGCTACGGCGTCGAGCGCACCCGCTTACCGGCCAAACGTTGGGGGGTTTTTTCGCATAAATTAATTGACCGCGCCCATCCGTTGGTCGCAGAAATCAACACGCGTTTTGATGTCCCCCATTCCCGGTTTAATGAAATATTCCAAAGCGATATGGAGCGGCACGGCCTTAAAGTCCTGGCGGTCAGCAAAGAAGCCGGCGTTCATCTTGCCGTCAGCCCGGACGGTTTCCGTATCGTGTTTTTTCAGGGCCATCCTGAATATGACGACATCAGCCTGCTGAAAGAATACAAGCGTGAAGTCCTGCGCTTTTATCGCGCCGAAATAGACGACTACCCGCCGTTCCCCGAAAATTATTTTAATGCCGCCGTTCAGCAGATTCTTGCCGATTATGGGCGGCAGGTCAGATCGGCCAGGCAGAATGGGCAGAGGCTGGCCGAATTCCCGGAAAATCGGGTGCTGGAGCATATTGACAATACATGGAACGATACGGCAAAAGCGGTATTCAACAACTGGTTGGGGAAAATATACCAACTGACCCATCAGGAGCGGGGCCTGCCTTTTATGGATGGCGTAGATCCCAACAATCCGTTGGGTTTATAGATGGATAAGGACTTTTTGCAGCAGGCTGTTGACCTGGCGGTGGAGAATGCCCGATCAGGGCAGGGCGGCCCTTATGGCGCGATTATCGTAAAAGATAACCGGCTGATTGCGGCCAGCGGCAACAAGGTCACCACCGATATTGACCCTACCGCCCATGCGGAAGTGATGGCTATACGACTGGCCTGCAAGAAGTTAAATGACTTCCAGTTGCAAGGCTGCATACTCTACTCCAGTTGCGAACCCTGTCCGATGTGTCTGGGGGCTATTTACTGGGCGCGGCTGGCAAAAGTCTATTTTGCCTGTAGCCGGCATGATGCCGCTGCCGCCAACTTTGACGACAGCTTCATTTACGATGAAATTTCCGTTTTGCCGCATGAACGCAGCATCGCGATGCTGCATTTAAACCTGCCTAATGCCTTGCAGCCGTTTAAGATATGGGCTGAAAAGACCGACAAGGTGCTTTATTAAAACAGGTAAAAGGCTAAGGGCAAAAGGCAAAAGGCAAAAGGCAAAAGGCACAGAGCGATCCTGTGTTAGGTTTTTTTCGTCTTTCGCCCTTAGCCTTTCACCTCTATTATTTATCGGTTACTTTAACCAGCCATCCGTTCTGACCGGAGCATCCTAATTCCGCTTTGGCGCTGACATTGATTCTGACATATTGACCGTTGAACGCCGCAGGCAACTTTGCCTTAACCCGGTGAAAACTGCTGTTGCTTTCGACTGTATATTCAAGCTCTTGGTTTTTAGCAGTCAATTTGATGGTGCCTGGCTTGGCCCAAGGAGAGGCCATGAAGGAAAACGTTGATTCAGGCGGAATTTCGGTTTTTTCGGGCTCTTGATAGACAGGGAGGCTGAAGTCTCTAAATTGGGGCTTTTTGCAAATCTCTTCAGTCAGGCCCGGATCATAGGCTGAAACAGTGCCGGTAAATAATGCCGCTGCGATAAATAGCATCGGGTTAAACATTTTTGTTACGTTCATATCCACTCCTCAAAAAAGACTTTGCGTTGCCATGGCGGTTTCGGTTGATCCACTATATTTAACAGGTAATCACGTTAATTATTTTTTCAACTTACCGCGCTTATCATTAAAAATCCAAGTTCAGACAAACGCTACGGTAACATAATCCGCGCATTCATATCCTTCAGACAAAACCGACGATGTCTTGTACAATATCGGAAGTTTAAATTTTAGCAAGAGAACACCACATTGAGCGAACAAAATCAAGAAAGCTTGAATTATAAAAGCGCAGGCGTTGACATTGAGGCCGGTAATGCATTGGTCGAACGCATCAAGCCTATTGCCGCCAGGACACGGACAGCCGGGGTCATGGCCGGGCTGGGCGGTTTCGGTTCGATGTTTGAACTGCCGCTGGATCGTTATCGGCAGCCGATCCTGGTTTCCGGTACCGATGGCGTAGGCACCAAGCTGAAACTGGCCAATGAGTTGGGCATTCATGACACCATCGGCATTGACCTGGTTGCTATGTGCGTCAACGATATTATCGTTCAGGGCGCCGAACCGTTGTTTTTCCTTGATTATTTTGCGACAGGCAAGCTGGATGTCGATACCGCCGCGTCGGTCGTGGAAGGCATAGGCAAAGGCTGCGAGCTGGCGGGCGCGGCGCTGGTCGGCGGCGAAACCGCAGAAATGCCGGGCATGTACGCGGACGGCGAGTATGACCTGGCGGGATTTTGCGTCGGCATCGTGGAAAAAAGCAAGGTGCTCGACGGCAGCAAAGCCAAAGCCGGCGACAAGCTGATCGGCATAGCATCATCCGGTCCGCATTCCAACGGCTACTCGTTAATCAGGAAAATTATTGCCCGCAGTAATTCAGAACTCACCGAGCCGTTTAACGGCAAATCGTTGGGGGCGGCCTTGCTCGAACCGACCAGGATCTACGTGAAGTCGCTGTTGTCGCTGCTCGATAAAGTGCCTGTGCATGCGCTTGCCCATATTACCGGCGGCGGTTTGACCGAGAATCTGCCGCGTGTGCTTCCTGTAGGCACTAACGCCCATATCGATCTTTCATCGTGGGAGTTTCCCGCCATTTTCAAATGGCTGCAGGAAAAGGGTAACGTATCGCTGCCGGACATGTTGACCACCTTTAATTGCGGCATCGGCATGATAGTCTGCGTTGCCGCCGAAAATGAGCGGGCGACGCTTGAAACGCTCAATCAACTGGGTGAAACCGTTTTTGCTATCGGCGAACTGGTTGAGTCTGAAGGCAAGCCGGAAGTTGTTTACCAAGAATAAAAAAGAGGACGCAATGAATGCACAAAGTAAAGAGCGGTTTGAAGAATTAGGATTACTGACACCGATTGGTGCTGCCGGTATGGCTTGACGGGAATTTCGGCATTGGTGATGAGGCTGCGATGATTGAGGCTATTCGCAAGGATACGCGAGTTACTCTCTCGGACGACGTTATCGTTGATGTGGTTTGCTATGCAATGGATGAGGGTTTAGATGCTCAGGGATGTATGGAGCGATTGGTTGTAATGTAGGCCGGGGTTAGTGCAACGTAACCCGATAATTTTTTGAAAAATGTTGGGTTACGCTATCGCTAACCCAACCTACTGTCAGTGCAGTCTTTAGCAACTAATCAAACCCTTGCTCCCGCAATAACAGGGCAAACGCTTCCGCCGGCACGGGCGGGCTTTTGATGTAACCTTGATACGAGTCGCATCTTCTTTCCCGCAGGAACGCCAGTTGCTCAGCTGTTTCCACGCCTTCCGCCAGCACTTTAAAACCCAGAATATGTCCCATCGCAATAATAGTCGCGGCAATTTCCATATCATCCTGCAAGTGGGGAATGTCGTCGATAAAGCTTTTGTCGATTTTCAGCACATCCAGCGGGAAGTGCTTGAGATAAGCCAGTGACGAAAAACCTGTGCCGAAGTCGTCAATGGCTAGACGGACGCCCTGAGAACGCAGCTTGTTCAGAAGCTCCATAACATGGTCCTGGTTTTCCATCAGGCCGCTTTCGGTCATTTCCAGTTCCAGATGTTCGGACGGAAAACCTGTTTCGCCCAACACCTTGGCAACCAAGACGCTGATATTGCCGCGGCGGAACTGCTGAGGGGAAACATTGACTGCCAAAGTTAGCGGCGGAAAACCCGCATCCAGCCACCGGCGGCCTTGCCGGCAGGTTTCTTGCAGCACCCATTCGCCAATTTCCAAAATCAGTCCCGTTTCTTCAGCAATGGGGATAAAACGTAGCGGGGGGACCAACCCCTCTATCGGGTCTTGCCAGCGCACTAAGGCTTCGGCGCCGACGATGCGGCCACTGGCAATATCCACCTGAGGCTGATAGAAAACGCGCAGTTCCTGTTGCTCGATCGCCCGCCGCAGCCGTGTTTCCAGCGCAATGCGTTCACGGGCTGCAAGCGTCTGATCTTCAGAGAAATAGGCATAACAGCCGCGGCCTTGATCCTTGGCCTGATATAGCGCCGCATCGGCGTGATCCATCAATATTTCATAGCTGGCGCCGTGTTCAGGATACAGGCTGATGCCGATGCTGGCGCCAATCTGCACAGCGTTGCTTTGGGTTAGTTGAAAAGATTTGCTTAAGACGGAGATGATTTCTTCGGCCACCCGTGCGGCATCTTCCGGATGTGTAATGTCTTCCAGCAATACGACAAATTCATCGCCGCCCAGACGCGCCACCATGTCTACGTCACGCAATCTTGCCGAAATGCGTACGGCGACCTGCTGCAGCAATTCGTCGCCCGCCAAATGTCCAAAACTGTCGTTGACCGCTTTAAAGCGGTCCAGATCCAGCATCAGCAGCGCCAGCCGCTTGCCGTCACGCCGTTCCACTTCGATGCTGTGTTTAAGCCGCTCCTGCAATAGCCGGCGATTAGGCAGCCGGGTAAGTGGGTCGTAAAAAGCCAGTTGTTTGATCTCCTCCTCGGCGGCTTTGCGGGAGGTAATATCGGAAAAAGAGGCAACGTAATGATTGACCTGTTCGTTTTTTTCATCGCTTTCCTTCACTGCAGTGATAATAAGCCATTCAGGAAACACTTCGCCGTTCTTGCGTCTATTCCATATCTCACCCTGCCATGCGTCGGTGCGATTGATGCTCTCCCACATTGCCTCATAAAAAGCCGCGTCATGTTGTCCCGAGCTGAGAAAATTGGGGGTTTTGCCAATGACATCCCTGGCGCTGTAACCGGTGATCCGGGTAAACGCCTGATTGACCTTGAGGATGACATTGTTCGCATCGGTGACCAACATGGCATCCTGCAATTCAAAGGCGGTGGCGGCGATGCGAAGGTCTACTTCATCCTGTTTTTGTTTGGTGATGTCGGTAATGAAACCGTGCCAAAGTACGGAGCCGTCCGTCTGCTGCTGCGGCAGCGCATTACCGAACAGCCAGCATACAGGGGCATCGTCAAACTTCAAGCGATATTCCTGACGCCATGGCGTTAAGTCCTGCGCCGATACCTTAAAGGAAGTCTTGAAATTTTTCAGGTCGTCCGGATGCACGGCGGCAAGTATCTTGCTCGCATCTTCGCTGACTTCCTCAGGGCTAACCCGGTAGATAGTGCGCATGGCCTCATTGGCGTAAGGAATGCAGGAACGGCCATTGGGAAACAGCTGAAACTGGAAGACCAGTCCCGGCACCTGGCTGGCGATTTTCTGGAGGCGATCCAGGGCGTCCTGGCTGGCTTGCTCGGCCTTCTCACGTTCAACCACCTCTTTCGCCAGCTGCATGGTGCGCGAAGACAGCACGTCGAACATGGAGAGCATGGTTTCGATCAGGACCTTCATCGCCCCGCTCATTTCCTGGTCGGCTTGCTCCTTGGCTTGGTTTAACGGTGTGCCTGATTGCACCGCCAACACTACTTTGGCCATGCGCATGTCGGTATCCAGAATATGAAAGGCCAGCCATTGAGTCAGGAATGTAAGGATTTCTTCAATCAGCTGATCCAGCGGCCTGCTGGTTTTCCCCCCCATTATTCTGTTTACGGTAGCCAAGAATTTCCTGTGATCATCTTTGTGCTTTGTTTCCCAGGGGTCTTCAGGGAAAAACGAATGCCACACGCGTTCTTCCGCCTGAAAGTGGTAAATAGCGTATTCCGCCAAGTCATTAAAAACATTGTTTAAGGTGGGTATGTCGGATTGATAAGCCAAGTGACCGGCCAATACATTCAATAACTCAACCAGTCGCCGGTGCTGGGCATCGATCAGCGGTACTCCGGTCTCGAAATTTTTATTCCATGGAAAAACTTCAACTGAATACATAATACTCTCGTCCAACCTAACGATTTAGCAGGGGCTTTGTGGCAGAAATTAAAAATATTGTACGCTTATTACTGACATGGGTTTAGTAAAACCTGATTTCGATCTCTAACAGGCAGGGTGCTTCCGCATGCATTGCCGATATAGCTTTGTTTTCTGATGTGATTGAGTTTAGTGATAAAATAAAAACCATGAATAATAAAGTCGTGCGGTTATTTTTATGGCCCCGGCAACAATTACTGCGGTAAATATTTGGATGCATGGCGGATTAGCCCGTGCATCCGCCGGATTTGCCGGATGCTTATCCGGCCTACGGGACTATTCAATCATCACAACAGCGGAAGCTCAGAACCATGAACACCCATCCAGTCGACGCAGCATCTTCTACTGACATCTTTTCCTCGGCCTTTTTGCTTGGCAATGTCGGCGCGCCGTTTGTTATCGGGCTGGCGGTCGGCTATTTCGCCAAAAAAATGTTGCGTACTGCGCTATTTCTGGGCGGGGCGACAATCGCGCTGCTGTTTGTTGCAGAATATTACGACATCATCGATATAACCGATGAAAAGCTGCAGCATGTCGCCAGCGTCGCTACGGAAGC
>JALNYY010000117.1 GCA_023229605.1 Methylobacter sp. | reverse complement strand
AATTGATTTAAAATATTACGGAGAATGTTATGAAAACCAACAAACAAGATATAAAAAAAAGCTCGGAATTAATGCCTGGTTCACCGGCTGGCGGCTTGATCTCATTTGATGAGTTCGATCATTTTTTTGAGGACTTTCTTTCTCGCAGGTGGCCCAGACTGTTAGACTGGAATTTTCCTGTAGGCATGGAAAAAGGATTTCCGAAAGTTGATATTCTGGATCACGACAACGACATAGAAGTTCAGGCTGCGTTGCCGGGCGTTAAAAAAGAAGACCTGCATGTATCTGTTAACAACCAGACCATCACCATCCGCTCTTCCAGTAAGGAAGAAAAAAAGGAAGAGGAAAAAGGTAAATATTTTCGCCGCGAAATAACGCGCGGCGAATTTCAGCGCACAGTGTCCTTACCCGACAATGTCGATAGTGACCAGGCAAAAGCCTCGTTCAAAGACGGGATATTGAAAGTTACCATTCCTAAAACCGAAAAGAGTAAGCGCAAAAATATCAACATCGATTAGTCCGTGAAGGGCGGTCAACTGGCCGCCCTTTATGCACCTGTGCTACGCGGCCACTTGAAAATACCCGATCCAACTGACTTTTTAGATTAACAATCATAAGGATGACCAAAAGTAACTGACGTCAACGCTGCCGCATCAGCAATTTACACGGGAGAACATAAATGAAAAAAACGGTGTGCTGACCATTACGATTCCAAAGACTTAGATCCACGCTATTTTATTTAGTCACCATTTTGATATAGCAGGCTTAACCATGATGCGTATTTTGCTTTTTCTGGCGACCAATGTCGCAATAATGGTCGTAATCAGTATTGTCTTCAGCCTTTTGGGCTTAACCGGTACTTTAGATGCCCAGGGTATCAATCTCGACCTTAACGCGCTGCTGGTCATGTCGGCCGTCATTGGCATGACCGGTTCGTTCATTTCCCTAGCTATGTCAAAGTGGTCTGCAAAACAGGCTATGGGAGTGCAGATTATCGACCATCCACAAAACCAGACCGAGCAATGGCTGGTTAATATCGTGACCAAGCATGCCCAACAATCAGGCATCGGCATGCCGGAAGTAGGCATTTTTCAGGCTCCCGAAGCTAATGCCTTTGCAACCGGAATGAACAGAAACAACGCATTGGTAGCAGTCAGCACCGGCTTGCTGCAGCACATGAGTAACGATGAAATTGAAGCTGTACTCGGCCATGAAATCACTCATGTTGCAAATGGCGATATGGTTACGATGGCCTTGATGCAGGGCGTGGTAAACACTTTCGTTTACTTTTTTGCCAGCATCATCGGTCACATTGTTGACCGCGTAATTCTCCAAAACGAACGGGATCATGGTATAGGCTACTTCATTACCCAGATGATTGCGCAAATTGCCTTAGGATTCCTGGCTTCCATGCTAGTCATGTGGTTCTCCCGTTACCGGGAATTTAAAGCTGATGCAGGCGGCGCTAGGCTGGCCGGACGGGGAAAAATGATCAGCGCTCTTCGCGCCTTACAACGCGAATATGAGCCGCAAGACCTCCCCGGACAACTGGCGGCTTTTGGCATTAACGGCAGCAATGCGCAAAAACTGTTTATGAGCCATCCGCCCTTAGAAGAGCGTATTGCAGCGTTACAAAACATCCATTGAGACTAGAAGCCACCATGATTCGGAACAATGCTAAATCATGCAATAAAGTCCATTAATCGGCATCAATGGATTTCAGAAGCTGCTTATTACAAGGCAGAAGCCAGAGAATTTGAACCCGGTAAAGAGTTGGCCGATTGGTTGGGTGCTGAAATAGACTATTACAAGATGCTGGTAGCGTTGTATATTTCAATTTTGGAAGAAGACGGCCCGATGACGGTTTTGAGCTTACGGCAGTTAGCAACATTTCTCGGAATTCAAAATCAGGAGGACGTACCCTCAGAAATAGAGCTTGTACGGGCAATTCAGAACGCTATTGAGCATCGTCCTTGTTTCCGGTCTGAAATCAATAACATTTGTAACGAAGTAGAATGCAAATGGAGAGCCGAGTGCCGGAAATTGATTTCAGCATGGTATTGAAAGAATGTGCGTCAATCGCAGACAATGAGCTTCTACCGCCAAAACAGACTGAAATGATTACCGATAAATTGGCGAGAGCATAACCGGCGTTAATAGTTTGTCCCCGGGCTTTCATCGCCAATCCGTGGCCAGGCGGTCAGTACCGCCTTGACGACAGTCGCTAACGGAATGGCTAAAAACACCCCCCAAAAACCCCATAAACCGCCAAAAAACAAAATGGCTATAATAATTGCTATGGCATGCAGGTTAACAGCCTCGGAAAACAATACCGGCACTAATATAACCCCATCCAGCATCTGAATAATCGAGTACGCAATGACGATGTACATAAACTCGTCGCCGCCAAATCCCCACTGAAAATAAGCGACGCCCAAAACCGGGAAGGTAACCAACGTTGCACCGATGTAGGGAATAATCACCTGCAAGCCCATCAAAACAGCCAGCAGCATGGCATAATTCAGGCCCATCGCCGCGTAAGTCGCATAACTGACGGTCCAGAGAATAAAAACCTCGGCGAACTTGCCCCGCACATAATTACCGATCTGTACATCGACCTCCTCCCAAACACGCACCGTCAAATGCCTGTTCCTGGGCATAAACTGCAAAAACCAGGCGACCAACATCTGTTTATCTTTTAAAAAGAAAAAAACCATCATCGGCACTAGAAACAGATAAATCATTACACTGACCAGGCCCACAACCGATGCTGCGGAAATCGACAACATATTTTGCCCGTAAGTTAACAACTCCCTCTGCACTGCAAACATTATCTGTTGAATTTTGCTTTCTGAAACCAATTGCGGATACCTTTCCGGTAAGCGCATGATGCCGATTTGCGCCCTGTTCAGTATCTCCGGGATATGCTGAACAAGTTCGACGGCCTGTTGCGAAACGATCGGTATCAGATAAAACAATAAAAAAATCAAACAGGCCATAAACACTGAAAACACCAGGTATACAGCCGGCGAGCGAGGCATCTTCATGCTCTCAGCCTTGCCCACCACGCCTTCCAGCAGGTAGGCCAACACGATCGATACAAAAACAGGCATTAACAAGCCGGACAATGAATAAATCAGCACAAAACTGACAATTAGAATGATCGCCAGCGCGACAGCTTGGGAATTCGGCAAAAAACGCTTAAAAGAGTCTCTGAGAAAACGTAAACTTGTAGATGGGGCTTGGGTTGTCATAGATAGCCGGTTTTTTATTTTTAGTTACAACATATTACATCTAATAAGGCTATTGAACGGAAATATAAACGCCGTTGCCTGCATGGCAGGCTTACAGCCAACCTAAACGGCTGCAAGCGTATTGATGACATATTTAAACTAATTACGGGGTTTTTGATGCATAATTCAGGCAAGTGTAAAGAAAGAACTGAGCTCCGAAAATGAGGTTCGCCATCAACAGGTGTATCGGTTGTGCAACCGGCGGCATGCCCAACCTATCGAGGCTAATGCCGGCAATAATAGCCATGATTACCAGTGCGGCCAAAGATAAGCCGATACGCCGCAACAGGCTTTTTTTATCGACAGACCGGACAATCTTCCAGGCCAGCCAGAGATTAGTGAATAAAATAATCGAGGAGAACGATCTGTGTATGTAAAAAATGACCGGAAAGTCGTCACGCCAGTATTGCCGCTCAATATAAGTATGCCCATGAGCAATAAAATCCACGGCTTCCCTGACCTGGGTGCCCATAGCCACTTGCACTAAGGTCATGACCATTGCTGCAATCAACACGGTTTTAAATTTGTCAGGCAGAGATCGGATATCAATTTGGCCGATTACATCCCGTTGCGAACGGGCAATCGTATAAATAAGCAATGCGACTATAAACAAAGCCAGCAGCATATGTAAGGTGATCATCAAGGGCTTAAGATTGCTTGCCACCACCGTTGAGCCCAGCCATCCTTGAAAGCCGACCAGAAAAAACACACTAACCGCCAAATAAAAAATGGTTTTATCTGTTTTAAGATAGATGCGCGATGACCAGGCCGTCAAAAAAATCAAGAATCCAATCGTCACGCCAACCAGGCGATTGGTGTACTCGGTCCAGGTTTTTACCGGATTAAATTGGGTGTTTTCGTAACCGCGTTCTGCATAAATCTGATGATAATTGGCGGGCAACTGGGATTCTTCGGTAGGCGGCACCCATTGTCCAAAGCAAGTCGGCCAATCTGGGCAACCCATGCCTGCACCGGAAGCTCTTACGATTCCACCGACAAGAATGACAAAATAAACGGCAAAAATTGTTATAGTGCCCAATCGGCGAAAATTTGAGGCGGCTTGTGGATTAATCATAGTCTTAAGCGTTTTTAGGAGAGCAAGCTTCGAGCAATTTCAATTTCATCCGAAATACCCTCAATTTCCAGTATTTCAGTGTCCGTCGAAAATCCGAGCTTGGCAAAAGAAAGAACAGCAGAACAATCAACCCGGCATGCCGGATGATCGGTCCCCGCTATACTTTGCAAAAATGCAACTTGTACAACATCGACGTAATCACCCTTAGGCCCCGAGTCATATCGAAAATTAACATACTCAGATGCTACGGGCTTTAGATTTTCAGGAAAATCCCAAGCATCCATGATCAATTTACCCACAGCGGGGTGGGCTTTTTCCAGCAGTTTTTCCATTCTTGTCGGGCTATCCCTAAACTCAGGAATATCCTCAGCCAACATTAATATCGGTAATTTGCCTATTTGATGAATAAGGCCTGCCAGCATGGCTTCATCGGAATTAAGATGGGGAACGAAAGTACAAAGAGCACGACTAATGGATGAAACATTGATACTTTGTTCCCAGATTTTCCTGAAAAGACTTTCCAGCAGTTTTGATGAGGGGCAAAACATCTGTTTCATTACCAGACTGGTAACCAGAGTACGAATGGCATTGTTACCCAACCTTGAAACAGCCATTTGTATGTTGTTGATTTCAGATGCGCCGCGATACACAGGGCTATTTGCCACACGAATAATTTGTGTCGATAGCGCAGCATCGGTCACTATTATTTCAGCCAATTCCTTAGCCGATATATCGCCATCAGTAACAGCATCCTTAACTTTTAAAGCAATGTCGGGCAATGTAGGCAGAACAAGACGATTCGCATCAAGTTCGGTTTGAACATGATTAAGAAAGTCCTGAACAGAAGTAAATTGCATTATTACTGCATCCTTCGATAATTAATACGTACTAAAACTATACGGTTGATAATGTGATTTTATCGTGGTTATGGTTTTTTAGCCTAAGATTATAAGTATTCGTATCGGAAACTTGCAGAACAACAAGCATTTTGCAAATATTTTTCCTGTTTTGCGCATACAGCACTTTACCTACGCCTTGTTCTGTGTCCAGGCTGTCATCAATGATTATTGAATTGGGCTCGGGGCGCGCCAAGGCGTCGCATTCGGCGAGAAACATTTCCCTTTTGGCCTTACCCAAGTAATGAGTCCTGGCAACAATTTCCTGTCCGGTGTAACACCCCTTGTTGAAACTGATGCCGCCCAGCTTGTCCAGATTAAGCATTTGCGGAATAAACTCTTCCGATGTTTCTTCGGTAAGCCAGGGAATTCCTGAGATTATATCGAGATAGCGCCATTGCGCCGAACTTTCAGGCTGGAAACATTGATTAACCTGTTCTGCCCAAAGAACCTGAGCCTTATCGGCATCGGCAATAACCAGGCGGCGATCCTGAAACTCGACAACGATATTTTCCTGCCGACTTGTTGCAAAATAGTGTTCAGGCGCTACCTTACGTTGCGTTGCCCCGTAGCTCAAGCCGATTAGACACAACTCATCCGTGCTGTCCGTTAAGGTCACATCTGATCGCAGCACATACATCTGTAATCTTTTTTTGACTTGCGCCAATAATTCCTCAGGCAGAATCATCAAAAAAGCAGCGGCGTTTTTAACCAGTAAGAAAGTGGTAACCGCCCTGCCTTTAGGATTGCACATTGCGCCAAGGCTGCTTTTTAAGTCAGTTATGTCATTAATATTGCAGGTGATCTGTCCCTGTAAAAATCTTGCCGCATCTTTTCCCGCAACCGTCAAAACACCCAGATGCGTCACCGGATAAATATGCTTATTGCCTTCATGCTCAGGCGGCAAAAAAACGATATGGGTATCGTCCTCAAATATTGCGTTTTCAGAAAGCAAAAAGTTTTTCCAGTTAGGATTCATCAATAAACAAAATAATTAGTTTTAAAGTACGTTGATTATATCGTTGTTTGAACAAAGACAAAAAACCGGTGTGATCATTTGTATTGCATTTGAGAATGCACGTATCATCAACCGGAAATAACACAGGAGCCGCCCAACTTGCCAAAAAACCCCGAACCCGCGCTGCTGGCGGAGCTTAAACCATCCAGGCGATTAAAGCGGCTGCTTGCTGTTATGCATGTGCTGGCATTGGGTTCAAGCATCGCCAATGCTTTACCGGTTGCCGTCAAATTGGCCCTGTCGGCCGGAATTTTCATGCACCTGCGCTTTATTATCAGGCGCTTAAAAAACGAACCTTACAAAATAAAACATACGGAAGCGTTGGGCTGGGAGGTATCAGACGGCAATGGCTTTGAACAGGTCCAAATCCTGGATTCAACAGTCATCACCATCTTCGCGATATTTTTGCATTTTAACAACAACGCTCATAAACAGTCCCTGCTTATAATGAACGATGCGTTAAGCAAGGATGATTATCGACGTCTTATCGTCAGACTGAAAACTGCCCGCAAGTAACACATGCATCAATCACTCGCATTCCAAGCCGTCAACCCGCTGAAAACCTCGTGGCAATGCCAAGCCTCTTTTAGCGCGATTGCCGGAATAATGTTCTATATCCGCGCCTTTAAGCGTCAACGACCGTTTTCCGGCGATGATTTTTAGCTGGCCGTTTTCTGGCAGCGCCACCGCCGCGACCACGTAATCTTTGCCGCCGCTCAGATCGGCTGTCGGGATTTGGATCAGCTTGTTGCCTTTGCCTTTCGCCAGCGCGGGCAGCTCGTCCACAGGAAAAATCAGCAGGCGGCCTTGCAAGGTCACCACCGCAAGCGAATCGGTTTCGCTGCGTATCGGTGCGGGTTTTAACACCTGCCCGCCGTCAGGCAGCGTGATCAGCAGTTTCCCTGCCTTGTTTTTGCTCAACAGTTCTTTGAGCTGAACCCTGAAGCCATAGCCGAAATGACTGGCAAGCACATACCAGTCGTCGGGTTGTCCTGCCAGAAGATGCAGGAATAACGAACCCGCAGGCGGATTAAGCCGACCGGTCAGCGGTTCGCCCTGAGTCCTGGCCGAAGGCAAATCATGTGTGGCGGTGCTGTAGGCCCTTCCGGTGGAATCAAGGATATAAACCGGCTGCGTCGTCCGGCATTTGACCGCATCCAGAAAACCGTCGCCGGAGCGATAATTCAGACTCGCGACATCGATGTCATGGCCTTTTGCCGCCCTGATCCAGCCTTTTTCCGACAGGATAACGGTCAACGGCTCGTTGCTTATTAACGCCGTCGTTTCCAGCGCCTGCGCCGCATCCCTGGCGACTATCGGCGAGCGGCGATCATCGCCGTATTTCTCCGCATCGCGCTCCAGTTCTTTCCTGATCAGGCGATTCAGCAGGCGCGGTGAGCCCAGAGTCTTTTCCAGCGCAGCGCGTTCCAGTTCCAACTCATCCTGCTCGCCACGAATTTTCATCTCTTCGAGCTTGGCCAGATGCCTTAACTTTAATTCCAGTATCGCTTCGGCCTGAATATCGGTGATGCCGAAACGCTCTATCAGCACCGGTTTGGGATAGTCTTCATTGCGGATAATCGCGATGACTTCGTCGATATTCAGGTAAGCGATCAGCAAGCCGTCCAAAATATGCAGCCTTGCCAACACCTTGTCCAACCGGTATTGCAGGCGTCTGCGCACGGTCTCGGTACGGAACGACAACCACTCGACCAGTATATCCCTAAGCCCTTTAACCTTCGGCCGTCCATCCAGGCCTATCATGTTCATGTTGACGCGATAGCTTTTTTCCAGGTCGGTCGTGGCGAACAGATGCGACATCACCTCGTCAACATCGATCCGTTTGGAGCGCGGAATCACCAGCAACCGGGTCGGGTTTTCATGATCCGATTCGTCCCGCAAATCTTCGATCATCGGAAGCTTTTTCGCCAGCATTTGCGCGGCGATCTGCTCCATCAATTTGGCGCCGGAAACCTGATGCGGCAGCGCGGTAATCACGATATTGCCGTCTTCCTGCTCGTATTTGGCGCGCATTTTTATCGAGCCGCCGCCGCTGATATACATTTTCTGTATCTCATCGGCCGAGGTGATGATTTCCGCATCGGTCGGATAATCGGGGCCTTTGATATGGTTAAACAGCGCTTCCAGCGTACTGTCCGGGTCATCCAGTAATTGGATGCAGGCATAGGCGACTTCCCGCAGATTATGTGGCGGTATATCGGTCGCCATGCCGACCGCGATGCCCATCGTGCCGTTCAGCAAAATATTCGGCAGCCGCGCAGGCAACAGCACCGGCTCTTTTAAAGTGGCGTCGAAATTATCCGCCCATTCGACCGTACCCTGCCCCAATTCGTTTAATAAAGTTTGCGCATAGGCCGTCAGGCGGGATTCGGTGTAACGCATCGCGGCAAAGGATTTTGGGTCGTCCGGCGAACCCCAGTTGCCCTGCCCGTCGACCAGCGGATAGCGGTAGGAAAAATCCTGCGCCATCAGCACCATCGCTTCATAGCAGGCGGAATCGCCGTGCGGATGATATTTACCCAACACGTCGCCGACGGTCCTGGCCGATTTTTTAAACTTGGCCGTCGCAGTCAAACCCAGCTCGGACATTGCATAAACAATGCGCCGCTGTACCGGTTTCAAACCGTCGGCGATATGCGGCAAGGCCCTGTCCAAAATCACATACATGGAATAATCCAGATAGGCTTTTTCGGTAAAATCCTTTAACGGCAGTTGTTCAAAATTTCCCTGTATGATCATAAGTTACAATTTGTCCTTATATTTTTTTCATCTGTTATTTAACCTGTTTACAACTCGTCGCCCGAAACCACTTCACGGTTTGGAACCTTAATCGGCAAGCGTTGAAAAGCCTGTCTGGGCTCGTTGCCGCACTCTATAGCCATGGCCTGCCCAACAACCGTACTGGCGATAAGCTGATTGATAGCGGTAATTATAAGTCCTAAAAAATTATCTTTATTCATATAATTATAATTTTAAATATCCGACGACAAGCAGGATGGACAAAAAAGCTTTGTTTATCCCGTCTCTGACTCGTTGTTTTATAAAGCGTCAATGTAGTTGCAGGAAATTCATGATGGGACTAGCATAGCAATATGCCAGCTTCAAAGATGTGGTGGCATTTCATTTTTCTTTCAATCAGTTAACGGGAGATTATCATGTCAAGCCAAGATGAACAGCCTAACGAAACCGACCAACCGGCGTCCACAACCGATTCAGACGCTACTATAGAAAATGTTGCGGGGAACTTTAAGACACTGTTAATAACCATCGGCGGTGTGGTACTGATTTTAGCCATTCTTGTATTACTACCGATGTTTCTTACCTATTTATCCGAGGGCGATTATCGCGCTCCGTCAGAGACTCACGCAACGGACACCGCAAGACAAAACAGTCAAAATACCTATAGATAAATAGCGGTTAACCAAGGGTGGGCGCCCTCACCCTACCTGCTCTGTCTAATGGCCCAGGCCACATCGGCTGCCTGCCGGTTTTCCTTGACATCATGCACCCGGAACATCCGCACTCCGGCCATAACGCCTAATGCTGTAGTCACCGCGGTGGCCGTGACCAGTTCCGAGGGCGCGGTTACATCGCATATCGCCCCCATAAAACGCTTGCGGCTGGTTCCTAACAGAACCGGAAAACCTGTCGCAGCGAACACATCAAGATGCGCCAGCAAATCGATATTATCCTGCTTGCGCTTACCAAAACCTATGCCCGGATCGATCGCGATAGCTTCTTTTTTAACCCCCGCCTTTAATGCGGCGTCAACGCTTTCCATCAAGACATCAAGCACTTCCTGCACGACATTTTCATAATGCGGGTTGTCCTGCATGGTTTTGGGCGCTCCCTGACTGTGCATCAAAATAATCGGCGCTCCGGCTTGGGCGGCCAGCGTCAAAATCGCTGCATCCTCCCTGCCCCCTGAAATATCGTTGATAATATCGGCTCCGGCATCCAGCGCCGCTTTGGCGACCTCGCTTAAGGTCGTATCGATGCTGATCGAAACATCGTCGCCCACACGTTGCCTGATGGCTTTAATCACCGGAACCACCCGAGAAATCTGTTCGCCCGCCGCGACCCGGTCAGCGCCGGGACGGGTTGACTCGCCGCCTATGTCAATAATATCCACGCCTTCGGACAGCATAAGTTCAACCTGTTGCATCGCGGCATCAAGGCCTGAGTATTTGCCGCCATCGGAAAAACTGTCCGGCGTAACATTTAAAATCCCCATAATCAGCGGCTTATCGCCAAGGATGGTGTGTATGCCACAAGCCAGTCTGGAACTGGCGTGGCGATCGCCATGGATGGCGTATATGCCGCGTATAGGGGCAACCTGCCGGCCGCCCGCTTGGCTACTAAATTTACTGGACATTCCCTAAAAGCTCCTGTGCGCGAAATCGACGTATTGATTGATGTATAATAACCAATTGTTTTCGACCCTGATTGAAATTAATGGATAAACCACGCTTAGCATGGGCTGTTACCGGCTCCGGCCATTATATAGAGGAATGCCTGGACTTCCTGCTGACACTGGATGATGTCGACCTATACCTCAGCCAGGCCGGTGAAGAAGTGTTGAAAATGTACGGCATCAGTCTCGAAGACATCCGCAAAAAAATGCCGGTATACCGCGATAAAGCCGCCTCTGCGCCGCCGGTCGGGCATTTTTACAAGGGCCGCTACCACACCTTTGTGATGGCGCCGACCACGTCGAATACGGTTGCCAAATGCGTGCTGGGCATCGCCGACTCGCTGGTGACCAATCTTTATTCCCAAGCCGGAAAATGCAAGGTTCCGAGCATCGTCTACCCTTGCGACATAGCGCCGGAAATGGAAACCACCGCGCCGGGCGGTAAAGTCATGGTTTATCCGCGTAAAATCGACCTTGAAGGCACGGCCAAATTGCGCACTTTTGAATATACGACCGTCGTCGAAAGCATCGATGAATTGATGACCTCAGTCAAAGAACGGCTACAATCGTTAACATGAACGAACATATCCTCTTTCTTACCGGCAAACTGGCGGAAAAACAGCTGCATAGCATCCTGGAAAAAATGCAGCCGAAATTCACTTATACCGTGCATCAACTGGGGCTTAAGGTTGCGGCGTTGATGACCGCCGACATGATAGGCCGCCGCCTGACCGACACCTTCGGCGCCGACCGGGTACTCGTCCCCGGACGCTGCCGCGGCGACCTCGAAGCCTTGTCGAAAGACTTAGGCTTGCCGGTTGAACGCGGCCCGGACGAACTGAAAGACTTGCCGATGTTTTTCGGCCAAGCCGCACACAAGATTGATTTAAGCCGTTACAGCGTCAAAATCTTTGCCGAAATCGTCGATGCGCCCAATATCGGCGTCGAAGAGGTGGTTAAGCGCGCCTACTACTACCAACAAAACGGTGCCGATGTGATCGACATAGGCTGTTTGCCCAGCACCGATTTTCCGCATATGGAAGACATCATCCGCACCTTGAAACAGGAAGGTTTTACCGTCAGCATCGATTCGCTGGAAGCGGACGATCTGCTCAGGGGCGGCAAAGCGGGCGCCGATTACATGCTCAGCCTGCACGAAAGCACGTTATGGGTCGCAGATGAAGTCGCGGCAACGCCGATTTTAATCCCGGAAAAACATGAAGACTTGGCTTCGCTGGATCGAGCCATAAAAATCATGCTGGCAAAGAATCGCAACTTTATCGTCGATCCGATTTTAGACCCGCTGCATTTCGGCTTCACGCAATCCATCGTGCGCTATCATGAAGTCAGGAAGAACCATCCCGATATTGAAATGATGCTCGGCGTCGGCAACATCACCGAGCTGACCCATGCAGACACCGTCGGCATGAATGCGTTGCTGCTGGGCATCTGTTCGGAACTCAATATCAACAGCATTCTCGCGACCGAGGTCAGCCGCCATGCCTGCCGGGCAGTCAAAGAAGCCGATCTGGCGCGCCGCATCATGTTTGCTGCGAAACAGCATAACATGCTGCCCAAGCATATCGATCCGGGCTTGATGGCCTTGCATGAAACCTCGCCATTTCCTTATTCACTGGACGAAATCAAGGAACTGGCCGGGCAAATCAAAGACCCCAGCTTCCGCGTCCAAATCAGCGCCGAAGGCGTGCATATATTCAACCGAGACGGCCTGCACAGCGCCGCCGATCCGTTCGACCTGTTTCCGAAACTGCATGTAGAAAACGACGGCGGCCACGCTTTTTATCTGGGCGTTGAATTGGCCCGCGCCGAAATAGCCTGGCAATTGGGCAAGCGCTACACCCAGGACCAAGCGCTGCAATGGGGCTGCGCAACCAGCAGCACAGAATCCACCGTCGACCTGCACACCTTTAAACCGGCCGGAACCACCTTCGCCGCGCCCGCTCCCGGCGGGCCTGCGGCATACACACCATCCCTGGCGATAAAAAACACTAAGCACTAATGATTCAAGAAACCATAATCATCACCCAAAACAGTTCAGGCCGGGCGCATATTGCGCCGATGGGTATCCATATATCGGATGAGGCGCAAGACGAATTCATCATCCTGCCGTTCCGCCCCTCGGCAACGCTCAACAACCTGCTGGAAACTAAAGCCGCAGTCATCAATTATTGTGACGATGTCCGGGTGTTTGCCGGATGCCTGACCGGACGACGCGACTGGCCGTTAAAACCGGCGGAAAAAATCACCGGTCAAGTGCTAGCTTGCGCGTCGGCTCATACCGAAATCGGACTGGTTCGCGTTGAAGACGACGAGACCCGGCCAAAATTGTTCTGCAAAGCCGTGCATACCGTTAATCATGCGCCTTTTAAGGGCTTTAACCGCGCCCAGTATTCGGTGCTGGAAGCGGCGATTTTAATCAGCCGGTTAAACATGCTTTCTCTGGAAAAAATACAAGCGGAAATCGACTATCTGCGCATCGGCCTGGAGAAAACTGCCGGCAGCCGGGAACTGGAAGCCTGGGGTTGGTTGATGACCGTCATTGAAAACCATATCGCCAGGGATGGTGTGTATGCCGTGAGCCAGTCGGGAACCGGCGCGGCAAAAACGGGGATCGGCTCATGACCGGAATGCTTGCCAGTGTTAACAGCGTAGCAGAAGCCTTGCAGGCGTTGGCTGCAAACGTCGACATTATTGACCTGAAACAACCGGCCTTAGGCGCTTTGGGCGCGCTGGAAACCGATGCCGTCAAGAACATTGCTGATGAAATCAATGGTCGTTGCCCGATCAGCGCAACCATTGGCGACCTGCCCATGCAGCCGGAGATTATTTACCAGGCAGTAAAAATGATGGCCGGAACCGGCGTCGATTATATAAAAATCGGTTTTTTTCCCGGCGGCGACTGGCAGGGAACTATAGAAAAACTAGCTACGTTACCGCGCCGGAGCGGGGAAACGATAAACTTAATCGCCGTATTATTCGCCGACACCCAACCGGATTTTGCCGTCATAGACTCGCTGGATAATGCCGGATTCAAAGGCGTAATGCTCGACACCATGGACAAAAGCAACGGCTCTTTAACCC
>JALNYY010000284.1 GCA_023229605.1 Methylobacter sp. | reverse complement strand
TAGGGTTTGCGCGTTCCGCCGTTTTGCGCCAGGTATCCAGCGTAACGCCGCTGACTACCTCGGGCGGCAGTTTGCTGTCGTAGAATTCATAAAGCCACTGCTCGTCCTCGACCAAATCAACCCGGCGTCCTTTATGCTGAATCATGCCCACTTCTTCGAGCAGTTTCTGGTTGGCGACATAAAACGGCGCGTTGCTGTGGTAATCATAATCGACCAACGCGGAGCGGATAAAAATCTCCCGCGCGGCTTTCGGATCAACATGATCATAGGGAATCTTGCGCCCGGCTTGCAGCGTTAAGCCGTACAGCAAAGTCCGTGAAGACACCATGCAACGCGCGCCTTTCTTTTCCCAATGCGGATCGTAATAGTTGTGCTTGACCAGATGTTCGGCGCATTGCTCTATCCATTCCGGCTCGATTCGGGCGACGTTGCGGGCATAAACCTTGCTGGTTTCGACCTGCTCAGCCGCCATAATCCATTTAGGTTTAAGCTTATGCAGACCTGAACCGGGGAAAATAAAAAACTTCAGGCCTCTTGCGCCGAGATATTCGTATTGTTCATGGCGAAAACCGATATTGGATAACAGGCCCGGCAATAACGCGCGATGAATCTTTTCATACCCCGGATCGTCGGTATTCGGGTGCATTTTTAAATCGCCTTTAACCACCTGCATGATTTGCGCATGAATGTCGAACCACTCGCGCATCCTCATGTAAGACAGAAAATTATCGGTGCAGTATTTGCGCAGCTTGCTGTTGGACAGGTGTTTTTTCTTGTCCTCGTAAGTGTTCCAGACATTTAACAGCGTTAAAAAATCGGACTCGGGATGGCGAAACGCCGCATGTTTTTGATCGGCCTGGGCCATCTTGTCGGCGGGTTTTTCCCTCGGGTCTTGCACGCTCAATGCGGAAACGATGATCGCGACTTCGGTCAGGCAATGCTCATGCGCTGCGGCAACCAGCATTCGGGCAAGCTTGGGATCGGTCGGGAATTTGGCCAGCTGTTTGCCGACTTCGGTCAACTTGCCCGATTTATCCAGTGCGTTGACTTCATGCAATACGGTTTTGCCGTCCCGGATCATCTTGTCTTCGGGCGGCTCAATAAACGGGAAGTCTTCGATGTCGCCGAGATTCAACGAGATCATCTGCAAAATTACCGCAGACAAATTGGTGCGCATGATTTCCGGCTCGGTGAATTCCGGCCTCGCCAGATAATCGTCGTGCGAATACAGCCGGATGCAAATACCTTCGGCGACACGGCCGCAACGCCCTGCCCTTTGGTTGGCGGAAGATTGCGAGATGCGTTCGATCGGCAACCTCTGGATTTTGCTGCGATGGCTGTAGCGGCTGATCCGCGCATGGCCGGTGTCGATCACGCAGCGGATGCCCGGCACCGTCAACGAGGTTTCCGCGACATTGGTTGCCAGCACGATGCGCAGCTTGCCGCCCTTGGGTTTGAACACCCGTTCCTGCTCGCTGACGCTGAGTTTCGAGTACAGCGGCAGAATTTCATACTGCGTCGGGTGGTGTTTTTTTAAGGAATCGGTTGTTTCCCTGATCTCCCGCTCGCCGCTGAGGAATATCAGGATGTCGCCGCGCAAATCCCGGTACAGCTCGTCGACCGCATCAAGTATCGCGTTTTGCAGTTCATCTCCAGTCTCATCCGCTTCCTCCTCGTCCTTTTTCTCGATTGGCCGATAACGAACGTCCACCGGATAAGTGCGACCCGAGACTTCGATAATCGGCGCGTTGTTAAAATGCGTGGAAAAGCGTTGCGTATCGATCGTCGCCGAGGTGATGATCAGCTTTAAATCGGGGCGTTTGGGCAACAGCCACTTCATGTAACCGATCAGGAAATCGATGTTCAAGCTGCGCTCATGCGCTTCATCGATGATGATGGTGTCGTATTGATTCAGGTAAGGATCGTTTTGCGATTCGGCCAGCAAGATACCGTCGGTCATCAGCTTAACCAATGATTCGGCGTGGGTCTTATCGTTAAAGCGGATTTTATAGCCGACCGACTTGCCCATCGGCTCGCCGAGCTCTTCTGCGATGCGGTCGGCGACGGTGCGCGCGGCAATCCGCCGGGGCTGGGTGTGGCCGATAAACCCGGCCGCGCCCCGGCCAATAGACAGGCAAATCTTAGGCAACTGCGTGGTCTTGCCGGAGCCGGTTTCGCCGCAAACAATCACCACCTGGTTGTCTTGTATCAGTTTGGCGATGTCGTCTTTTTTGCCGGTGACAGGCAAATCGGGGAAGGTAAGTACGGGAATGCCGGCGAGGCGCTTGTTTCTGGCGGCGACAGATCGCTCAATCCGGCCGGCCAAGGCGTTGAGTTCTTCCACTGATTTTTTGCTGCGGCAGCGGTCTAGCTGCCGCTTTAATACGTGCCTGTCTTGGTTCAGACAATGCGCTAACTGATGGGTGAGTTGCTTGATTAAATCGGGGGTGGACATCAAAAACAGCCGGATAAATTAGCAATGCCATTAAGTTAAGCCGTTCGTGGTGAGCTTGTCGATCCATCAACGGCTTAACGGCATTGGATAAAATGGGGCATTATACGTTAATTTATCTATTTTTAATTTTATCCATA
>JALNYY010000116.1 GCA_023229605.1 Methylobacter sp. | reverse complement strand
GATGATCGCCAGCATTTTCAGTATCTTGCTTTCCAGCCGTTGCCGCGATTCCCCGTCTCGGCTTTTAAGCTCAATATCCAGGCCGCAACGCCCCCGGTAACTGCCGATAAACTCCTTAAGACTCAACGCGCCTTCCGGCACCGCGTCGGGCGGTCTGTATCCGGCAAAATCCATTTGTTCAAGCTGCGCGAAATTGAAATCGTCGATGCATGTTCCCGGATGGCCCAGCTTATCCAGCTCCCAGTCATGCCAAAGCACAGGCACCTCATCCAGGCTTAGCTGCACATCCGTTTCAATACCGTCTATCGGGTATTGCAGGGCTTTATTGAAGGCGGCTCGGGTGTTTTCGGCGGCTTCCCTGTTTGCGCCGCGGTGGGCAAAGATCAAGCATGTGTTCTGGTTGCTCATTGAGTTATATCCGCTTTTTTAACTTGGTTCATAATTTCTTAAGCAACTTTTCATAAACATTATGAGAACCGATCCAAAACCAGATGATTTCATTGTCTTGTATGATCCCCACCGCTCTGTAATCCAAATTTATTCTTACTGAATAAATCGGCTTACTTGAGTGGACACGTTTAAATTGTAGACTGGGATGATAGGGGTCTTTTCTAAACTGTTGATATGCTTCTTTTGCCTGAGCTTTAATCGTATTAGACAAGAGAGCAAATAATGCCCTGAATTTTTCAGTTGTTCGTGAAATCACAACTCATCCAAATTCATAACTTGCGTTTTGCCTTGGTTATGTTCGTTTAAAGCCTCATCAGCCAATTCAGCTAATGAATCTTCAGTTTCAGAAAAAAGTGAATCCCATTTTTTTTCAGCCAATAATTCATCAATAATCCATCTTGCCAACATGTTTTGTTGTAATTCAGGCAACATTGATGCTTCTGAAAAGGCTTTTTCAAGTAGTCGAGTCATAAGCTTTGCTATTTCAAAAATCAAGAAATGAAGATAAACGGTACGCACAGCGTACCCAACTAGGCTTTCGGAGGTTTTTCATCTTTGCGCTGTAGAGTTTCCTCAAGGTCTAAAAGATCGCGATTCATCTGCCGAAGCTTGTCGGGAGCGATGAGCGAACCGAACTGAGTAGAAATAATGTCTAACTCGACTTTGCGAGAACGCGCGA
The DNA here is from genome assembly GCA_023229605.1 of Methylobacter sp. Taxonomy (GTDB): domain Bacteria; phylum Pseudomonadota; class Gammaproteobacteria; order Methylococcales; family Methylomonadaceae; genus Methylobacter_A. The sequence continues at coordinate 12,783 of JALNYY010000116.1, read as the reverse complement.
TAAGTTCAACAAGTTTTTGCATCTGCGAAGCCGCACTATCGAATCCGTGAGCTGCCTCGGAAAGTTGTTTGAAGCGCTCCCTATCCCGGACGCCAAGGCGTTTGACCTGTTCTTCAATTCTGGTAGCAGCCGCACCGAGCGAACTTTGAAGATTTCCGTTTGCGTGGGGTTCAAACGTAGCAGCCGAGACGCCCGCAAGATCGGTCGGTAGTTTAAGGCCAGATGTTCGGTCATAGACGAGGAATGTTCGACTTCTACCGAGCCCCCCTATAAAGAGGCCTAGTTCGAAAAGGACGTTATCCCTTGGCGCGGATGATAATGCGTCCCGACTGATGACAAGGTCATCTGCCGTAAGGGCTAACACTGCAAAATCATACTCATCAAGAGCATTGACGAGAGACTCCAGCGTACCTTGGCTGAGACCGAATACACCTTGGCTCCAAATAGTGACCTCGCAAGCATGATCGAGTAAAATCTGAAGAGCTTTTGCAATATTTAGTCCTTCGGTAGAAGAACCTACAAACACTGATGGTCGAACACGAGCCATATATAAAACCTTTTGAAAAATAATGAATGATTATTCATCTGGAAAATCAGGCATACCCCGTCTTCCATGCCAGAAACGGATAACTTCGATTTTGCGACTTTCGTGGTTTACGCGGTAAATCACTCGATACGAACGAACAACAATCTCGCGGATAACGGAATTTCCAAACTCAGGCACGACTCTTCCCTTTTCTGGAAACTGCGCTAGCGATTTAACGCTGGAAATAAGAAACCGACCGAACTCGATTGCGCGCTCCGGCGCATCAGCTGAGATATATCGCACGACATCTTCAAGATCGCGGCGGGCTGATAATGACAACGTTACCTCATAATCCATGAGGGCAGTTCTTTTTCTAGCTGCTCAATTGTGACGTTTTCTCCGCGATCAAGCTCTGCCATTCCTTGCCGTACAGCCGCAATAAACTCAATTTCTTGCGCAATTTGGTGCAAAGTAATCTCATCCGGTAGCCGCAAAAGCAAATCTTTGATAATTTCCTTGCTGCTCATGTTGGCGGTATTCATAAATTAATTTCCTGACGGCCTGACTGTTTTGATTGGCCCGAGTATAAGACAACAGGACATGGCATACAAACGAATACGCCCTTAAGCCATTCATGGTTCGACAAGGCCCTCCTGAGCGTAGCCGAAGGGCTCACCACGAACGGCTTAAGGAAGCCACGTTCGATTCAAATAAGCCCTTCTTCCTTCATCGCTTTTTGCACCGCAGGACGCGCGGAAATTTTAGCGACATAGTCCACCAACACCGGCCAGCGGGAAATATCGACATCGACATACGCGCCCCAACCCAGCGTGACGAACAAATAGGCATCGGCCACGGTAAAATGCTCGCCTAGCAAAAATGCCCGGTTCGAAAGCTGCTCTGCGACGGTTCCCAAGCGCGACGTCAGTGACGCAATCGCCATTTGTTTAGCGACCTCAGGCGTGGCGGGGTTAAACAACGGCCCGAATCCGCCTTTATGAATCTCGGTTGAAATAAAATTCAGCCATTGTTGCAGCTGATAACGTTCGAACGTGCCCGCTGATGGGACTAAGTGCTTACCCGGTGCCTGATCGGCAAGATACTGAACAATAGCGGGGCCTTCGGTAAGCCGATTGCCGTCGTCCAGTATCAGCACCGGCACGTAACCGTTAGGGTTTATCGACAGGAAATCCTCGCCGGTTTTGGTGTGCTTAGTCGCCAAATCGACCTCAACCAGTTCAATCGGCAGTTCCGCTTCGCAGGCTATGATATGGGGCGATAGCGAACATGCGCCTTTGCTGTAATAAAGTTTCATGATTTTTTCCTCCGGGTTGCATTAATAAACAAGACTGATCAGCCGTTGGTCGCTTCAATTTGAAGTACGATGTTGACTGCATCAGCAAGGGTCTGCGCATATTTATCTACGCCAAAATCGGATCGCTAGCATTGCGCCGCAAGTGTTTTTCATAACGATCATGCTCATTTCGTAATGAAAATAGTCTGTCATTAAATACACCACATGGTCACGCCATGCAAGGTTTTGTGCCATCAACGGCAACGGGGTGATCCTTATGGGCTCTACTAACAGCCGGAGCGCAAACACCCACAGCAGGCGCTTTAGGCGAAGCTTGCACTCCCTGGCTTCACTCGTGAATTGCCGCAGCCTTTTCTTTGTCCACCTTCTTTAGAAAAGGCGCAACAGCCAGCGAAGCCGCGAAGATAAAGGCGATAATCTGAAACAGGTTGTTAAAGGTCATCACTTCCGCTTCCCGCAAGGCAAGGCCGGTGATTTGTTTTAACGCGGCCAAATCGGGATCGGGTAAATTCATTTGCCGCATCGACGCGGTTAGTCCTGCCAGCATTTCCTGCGCCTGATAGCTGGTTGCGGTAACCGATTCGCGCAACGTCGCATAATGGGCTTTGGTTAAATAAATCATTTGCGTATTGGCGACCGCAAGGCCGATCGCGCCGCCCAGATTGCGCATCAGGTTGTAAAGTCCGCTGGCGTTTTTGACTTCTTCCACCGGCAACAGGCCTAAGGACAAGGTGTTGATCGGCAGGAAACACAGCATTAATGCGCTGCCCCGAATAGCCTGCGGCCAGAAAAATTCCCAATAGCCTGATTCGCCGGTTAAATTGCCGTTCATCCATGAACCCAGAGCAAACAAGCCAAATCCAAGGCACAGCATCCAGCGCAAATCCATTTTTTTCTCCAACGGCCCGGCTATAAACGCCGAGAGCAGTTGAAACATGCCGACCACCATCAGGTAGTAGCCGATTTGCAGGCTGTTAAGGCCTTTAACGCTGGACAGATAAATCGGCGTTAAATAAATGATGGTATAAAGCCCCACGCCCAGCACAAAGCTGTAACCGCAGCCGACCGCAAAATTGATATTGCGGAAGGCGTAAAGATCGATAATCGGGTGAGGATTTTTTAATTCCCAAATCAGCATCGCGATGCCGCTGACGACGGCAATAATCGTCAACGTGACAATCAGGTGATCTTCAAACCACTGCTTGCGGACGCCTTCTTCCAGCACGAACTGCATGCTACCCAAGAAAACGGCAATCAGGGCGATGCCGACAAAATCGATTTTCTGCAACAGCGCCCAGTCGGGACGGTCAATGTCGAGATACCGCCACACCATAACGCAGACTATGATGCCGGGGATGATGTTGATCAAAAACAGCAGTTGCCAGTTGTAGGTTTCGGTAAGAAAACCGCCCAGCACCGGGCCGATAGTCGGCGCCATCGTCACGATCAAACCCAGCACGATGGTCATCGCCGGTTGCAATCGCGGAGGAAACAGAATGAAGATCACGGTAAAAGTCATCGGAATCATCGCGCCGCCGAGAAAGCCCTGCAAACAGCGGAACACGATCATCGACGGCAGATTCCATGCGAATGCGCACAGCAGACTGGCTAGGGTGAAGCCGCCTGCCGATATGACATATAAATAGCGGGTCGAGAACACCCGGCCCAGCCAGCCGGACAACGGAATGATGATGACTTCGGCAATCAGGTAGGAAGTCTGCACCCAGGCTATTTCGTCCTGCGTGGCCGACAGCCCGGCCTGTATTTCCTGTAGCGAACTGGCGACGACCTGAATATCCAGCACCGCCATGAACACGCCTATCGCCATACTGAAAAAGCCGATCCACTGACCCAGGGTCAACGGTACTTCTGCCTCCTGCTGCTCTGTCTTTACCACGGGATTAATGCACTTTGACTTTAACTTCGGCCGACAAGCCCGGCCTCAACAACTGGATATTCTCAGCCGAATCGAAGGCTATTTTTACCGGCACCCGGCGCACAATTTTGGTGAAGTTGCCGGTGGCGTTTTCCTCTGGAAGGATGCTGAATTCGGAACCGCTGGCAGGCGAAAAACTGTCCACCTTGCCGGTCAGCTCAAGATCGGGATAGGCGTCCACTTTAATCGTAACAGGCTGCCCCAAACGCATGTATTGCAGTTGGGTCTCCTTGAAATTCGCCTCCACCCAGATTTTGCCGTTTTGCACCAGAGAGGCCAATGCAACGCCGGGGCGGACCAGTTGCCCGAGCTGTACGCCGCGATTGCCGATAATGCCGTCTACCGGCGCTTTGACCTGCGTATGTTCCAGGTCGATTTGCGCCAGACTCAATTGCGCCTTGGCATTTTCCAGGTGTGCTTCGGTTTCGGTGATTTCAATGTCGAGAGTGGCCAGCTGGTTGTGTTCAGCGCTGGCTGCGGACTGGGAGCCCCTTAGTTCGGCCGCGGCCTGCCTGGATTCCGATTGAGCTTTATCCAGCGATTGTTTGGCCGCCGAACCACGATCGATCAGGTTCTGAAAACGCTGCAAATCTTTTTGGATTTGCTCCCGCCTAGCCTGCACCGCCGCTATGTTAGCCCCGGCAGTTTCGATATGAGAGTGCTGGGAGGTTTTCATCGCCCGCAAACGCTGAATATGCGCTACTTCTGCACTGACATTGGCTTCAGCCTGAATGACCCTGGCCTGGTAATCCCGGTCATCAATCGTCACCAACACATCATTTTGCCTGACGGCCTGGTTATCGTTGACGGCTATCTGCGTCACGTAACCTTGCACTCTAGGACTGATTAACACTATATTACTTTGTAAGTAGGCATCGTCGGTGGCTTCGTAATGCTGACGATCCACCAGCCAATAGCCTATTCCTGTGGTTAAAGGAACGGCTATCAATAAAATCAGTAAAACAGAACGCAAACGGGGCATAAAACTACCTTGATAAACTAAACGGTTTAGTTTAGTCTAACCTATGATTTGGTTTTACGCAAAAGCAAAAATTATGACCCCACATAACACCGGCCATCACTCTTACGACTTAACAAAAAATGACTTCAGAACCCATTGATCCAAAACGGCAAGCCATTCTTACCGGCGCGACCCGCATGTTTCTGACGCACGGCTACCGTAACGCGAGCATGGAAAAAATCGCCCAGGCCGCGCCGGTTTCCAAGGCGACGCTGTACAACCATTTCGACAGCAAAAGCGCCCTGCTCGCTGCGGTCATTTCCGACCGTTGCGAGTCTTTACTGCAAACCATGACCCAGGTCACTATCGAATCGGGTGATGTGGAAAATAACCTGACCCAAATCGCGGCATCCGCAGTAGAGTTGATTTACACCGAAGAAGCCCTGGCTATTTACCGGCTGGTGGTGGCGGAAAGCCCGGATTTTCCGGAACTGGGCCAACTGTTTTACCAGAGCGGCCCGCAAGCCGTATTGACGCAGCTGGAGGATTATTTTCGGCGCTTGAATGCTACCGGAGATTTCAGCATTATTGATCCTGTATTTGCGGCAGACGCGTTTTTCAGCATGCTGAAAGGCGATCTGCATGTGCGCTGCCTGTTGTCGAAAACGCTGCGACCTTCCGCCGACGAAAAAAAACGCCTGATCTCACTGGTCATTGCTTTTTATATGCGGGGTATACTCCATGCTAAGTCATAAAAATTATTTAATCGGCGCGCTAATGTTTTTTGCCGCGACGGGAGCCGGCGCGGAAACGCTGGAAGACGCCTGGGGCAGCGCCATTAATAACAACCACCGGATCAAGTCGGCAAAAGCCGACACCAGCGCTTCCGAACAGCAGCTGCATTCCGCGCAGGGCCAGCGACTGCCTGATCTTAACGTGAACAGCGGCTACACCCAGTTCAGTGAAACACCGGCGGCAAAAGCCCAGATAGCGGGACAAACAGCCCAGTTCAACACCACTCAGGCCGGCAGCGTGAAAGCCCAGGCGATAGCCTCGGTGCCGATTTTCACCAGCGGACGCATCAGCCATAACATTAATGCCGCCGAAGCATCGCTGCAAGCCGTTCAATCCAATGAAATCACTTCCGTATTAAATATCAAAATGCAGGTGGCGGAAGCCTATATCACGGTATTGCGCATGGAAAGCGCCTTGCAGGTCGCGCAAAGCCATGTCGATACGCTGGGGCTGCACATGAAGGATGTGAATAATCTGTTCGATCAAGGCATGGTCGCTCGCAACGACGTATTGGCGGTCAATGTGGAACTGGCCAATGCCCGGCAGCTGGTCGTGCAGGCGAGTAATCAACTGGACATCGCCAAGGCGCGCTATAACCAGTTGCTGGACCGGAATCTTGCCGATGAGGTTAAGCTGGCCCATCAATTTCCCGAAACGCCTCAGGGAACATTAAACGACCTGAGCGGCAACGCGCTAAAACAACGCCCGGAACTGGTCGCACTGGCTCAACAAATAGAGTCGCTGGACCAACAGGCGCAGAGCGTAAAAGCCGGCCTGCTGCCGCAAGTCGCGGTCAATGGCGGCTATCAATACCAGGAAAACCGCTACCAGGCCTTTGAAGGCATGTGGATGGCCAATGTCGGGATGGATTGGAAGCTGTTCGACGGCAGCTCCCATCATCGTAGCGATGCGCTTACCCGGCAAGCCATTGCCCTAAAAGAACAACGCGACGACTTATCCAGCATGATAGGCTTACAGGTAAGACAGGCTTGGCTGGATATTCAGGAGACGCAAAAACGCATAGCCGTGACTCAGCAAGCCATAGCGCAAGCCGACGAGAATATGAAAGTCACCGCCGACCGCTACCAGCAGGGTTTATCCACCAATACCGAGGTGCTCAAGGCGGAAGACTTGCGCACGACGATGCACGACAATTTCAACAATGCGAATTATGATGCCACACTAGCCGCACTGCATTTGAGGCGCGCACTAGGTATTTTGTAACACCGGGTTTTCTTGAAATCAGGCCGGCAGGAACATCGAACATGGAAAATAAAAACCGAACATATACTGTCGTCGCACTGCTGCTCGGCGGTTTTCTGATTGCACTGGCCGCGTGGTGGTTGGTATGGCGCGAACCGCCTTTCCCAGAAGGACTGGTGCAGGCTAATGGCCGCATCGAGGGCGATCATTACACCGTGGCCGGTAAATGGGCGGGGCGCGTCACCGAACTGCTGTCCAGGGAAGGCGACCAGGTTGAAAAAGGCCGGATTCTGGTCAAACTGGACGATGCCCAGACCCGCGCCCAGTTGGACCAGGCCAAATCGGCGGTGGATGCGATCAAAGCAAAGCTGACCGCCGCCCGGACATCGCTGTCAGTGTTCAAGAAAAATGTCCCGTTAAAAATAGCAACAGCTAAAGCCGGGGTTACCCATGCCAATGCAGGCCAGGTTTCCGCCAATGCCACTGAAGAACAGGAGCGTAAAGACGCCGAGCGGTTTCGCGAACTGTTAAAAAGACAGACGGTAGAAAAGCATCGCAGCGAGCAGGCCGAACTAAGCTGGAAAGTGGCGCGCGCCCAGCACACCACGAGTCAAACTGCCGTCATCCAGGCGGAAAAACAGCTGGCTGAAGCGAGTCTGGGTTGGGATCAGATTAAAGCCCATGAGGATGAAGTCGCAGCTCTTGCGGCTCAGCTGACTCAGACTGAAGCTGCGCTGGCCGAAGCGCAAAGCGTGCTGGATGATCTTGTTATTCGGGCTCCTGCAACCGGCATGATTACCACCCGCATCGTCGATACCGGCGAAGTGGTGGCGGCAGGCAGTCCGCTGTTTGATATTGTCGATCTGGACCGGTTGTATTTGAAAGTCTACGTGCCGGAAAAAGAAATCGGCAAGATTCGGTTAGGGCTGCCCGCCAGGATTTATACCGACGCATTTCCGGACCGGCCTTTTGCGGCGACACTCCGCTATATTGCTTCCCAGGCGGAATTCACGCCTAAAGAGGTGCAGACCGCCGATGAGCGGGTCAAGCTGGTGTATGCCGTCAAACTTTACCTGGATGAAAACCCGGATCATCGCTTGACTCCCGGACTGCCCGCCGACGCGGTGATTCGCTGGCAGGAGAGTACGCCATGGGCGAAACCCCGCTGGTAAATGAACAACCCGTCATCAAAATACAGGGATTCTGTAAAAGCTATAAAAAACAGCCTGCCGTAAAAGGCGTTGACCTGCGCGTTGAGCGCGGCGAAATTTACGGGCTGATCGGGCCGGACGGCTCCGGCAAGAGCAGCCTGATGAAAGCGATTGCCGGCGTGCTGTCCTTTGAACAGGGCGAGCTGGAAGTATTCGGCGTCAAGGTCGATTCCGAAGCCGCTGCCGAGCGCATAAAAGGCCGGCTGGGGTTCATGCCGCAGGGACTGGGCCTCAATCTTTACGGCGATTTGTCGGTAGAGGAAAATATCGACTTCTTTGCGCAACTGCGCCAGGTAACGCCGCCCCAGCTTGCCGAGCGCAAACGGAAGCTGCTTGGGATAACCCGGCTGGACAAGTTCCGCGACCGGCCGATGAAAAACCTCTCCGGCGGCATGAAACAAAAACTGGGACTGGTCTGCACGCTGGTTCACGGACCTGAACTGGTCATCCTCGATGAGCCCACGACCGGGGTTGATCCGGTTTCGCGCGGCGACTTCTGGGCCATACTCGCCGAACTGCTGCGCGAACAGGGCGTTACGGCGTTGGTTGCTACGGCGTACATGGATGAAGCGGCCCGTTTCCATCGGCTTTCCCTGATGTATGACGGGCAAATACTGGCCGCAGGGGAGCCGGAATCTATTTGTCGGCAGGCGCAGGGAAGCCTGGTTGAGCTGTCGGCCGAACCTCAGATTCAGGCACTGGATCAACTTAAACATCATTATTCCCAGGTGGAAGCCATCGGCTCCCGGTTACGGATTTTTGTTGACGATCAATCTTCGGATCAGGCCGCAAAAACAATCTCCGATTTGCTGGTTGACGTGGATATTAAAGCCATACACGCGTCCCAACCCGAGCTGGAAGATGCTTTTATTGCGTTGTTGCGCCGGCAGCGTTTGTCCGAACAGAAGACAAACTCGCATAGCGTTCCCCGATTCGATAAACCGTTGCTTCAAAATCAGAGCATCGCTATTGAAGCGCGACAATTAACCCGAGATTTCGGTCAATTCCGCGCTGTCGATCAAATCGATTTTACGGTTCGGCAGGGTGATATATTCGGCCTGCTGGGCGCCAACGGGGCAGGCAAAACCACCGCCATTAAAATGCTGACCGGCATACTGCCGCCCACCAGCGGAGAAGGGCAGGTTGCGGGCGCCGATATGCGTTATGCAGGACAGACCATCAAGGAACGTATCGGCTACATGTCGCAGGCGTTTTCCCTTTATCTGGATCTGACGGTAATGGAGAATATCCATCTCTATGCGCGCATTTACGGCGTGAACAAAGGCATCATCAAGCAGCGCATAGCCTGGGTGGTAGACATTGCCGGATTAGCCGATGTCACCGGGCAGCTGACAAGTAGCCTGCCAATGGGGATTCGCCAGCGGCTGGCGTTGGGTTGCGCGCTGGTCCACCAGCCCGGCGTGCTTTTTCTGGACGAGCCCACCTCCGGCGTGGACCCTGTTGGACGGCGCCGTTTCTGGGATATTCTGGTGCATCTTGCCCGTGTCGAGCGGGTGGCTATTCTGGTGACTACGCATTACATGAGCGAGGCCGAACATTGCGATCATCTGGCGCTGATGTATGCGGGCCGTATCGTAGCCGACGATACGCCAACAAACATGGTTCAGGCCTTGCAACAGGAGGCAGGGCAATTGCTTGAAATCACCACCGACCGTCCACTGGAGACGCTGGCTTTACTTAAACAGGCTGGGTTCAACGGCGCCGCTTTATTCGGCAAGCACATCCATCTGTTGGCGCCGGATATTGCGGCAGCGGAAAAACGGATTCGCGCCTTACTAGATCAGCAGGCTATTCTGCTGACTGACTTAACGGTCCATGCGCCTACGCTGGAGGATGTTTTTGTCTACCGGGTTCTGGCCCTGGAAAACAAGGAGGCCTCATGAATTTAAACCGAGTCTGGGCAATAACCTATAAAGAATGGCGCGAAATTTTGCGTGACCGGCTGTTTTTCACGATGGCTTTTGTGCTCCCATTGAGTATATTCCTGGTGCTGGGTTGGGGAATTTCCTTCGACGTGGAAAAGATTCCGTTCGCCGTACTCGATCAGGATAGGACGGCTATGAGCCGGGACTTTCTGCACCGGTTTATCGATTCCCGTTATTTCGACTACAAAGGCGATGTCCGCAGCGAACGCGAATTCGACGCTTTGCTGGAACATAGCGATATACGCTTCGCCATTGTCATCCCGCCCAGGTTTCAGGAGCGCCTGCTGGCCGGGCAATCGACATCAGTACAGAGCATTATCGACGGTGTTTTTCCTTATCGGGCACAGGTCGTTAAAGGTTATGTGTCGGCTATTATCGCCAACTTTAACAGCCATGCTCTGGCCGATTATTTAACCGGAACCCGAGGTATTTCCAAAGAACAAGCCCTCGGCCTGGTAGCCCCGGTGTTGCTTGAGCCCCGTTATTTGTATAACCAGGCGCTACGCAGCCAGTGGTCTATGGCGTCAGGTTTGATGATGCTGGTGCTGATGGTTACTCCGCCGTTTCTTACTGCGCTGGGCGTGGTGCGGGAAAAGGAAAACGGTTCCATTTACAATATTTACGCCTCCACCATCAGCCGCAGCGAATTTATTCTGGGTAAATTCCTGCCTTATCTGCTGATTTCCTGTTTGAACATTCTCATTATCTGGTGGGTCGTCATGAACGTGTTCGGCGCCCCGTTCAAAGGCGACCCGCTGTTTTTTTATATAGCATCAGTCATTTATGTGATCTGCACAGCGGGCGTCGGCCTGCTGGTGTCGCTGCTGGTTCGGACCCAGGTTGCCGCGGTAATGCTGACCATGGTGATTTCCTTTGTTCCGGCCATGCTGTACTCGGGCCTGCTGGTGCCTATTGAATCAATGGAGACGGAAACCCGGTTTGAGGCGCATTTGTTCCCTACGCTTTATTACCTGCGCATTTCATGGGGCAGCTTTCTTAAAGGACTGGGCTGGGCCGAACTTTGGTTCGAGGTGGCTGCGCTGATGTTCTACGCCGTTATCCTGTGGGTTGTCGGATACCTTAACTTCCACAAAAGGCCGCGGCAATGACCGGCAACCGTTTTCTGTTATGGTGGGACCGCGTCATAGCCATGACCGTTAAAGAGCTGAAACAGTTTTTTCGCGACCCGGTGCTGCTTGCCATCATTGTCTATTTTTTTACCGCCGAGGTTTATTTGGCGGGTGAAGGCATAAAACTGAACCTTCGCAACGCATCGGTGATGGTCATCGATCATGATCATAGCGCCGCCTCCCGCGAACTGATTTACCGCTTTCGTCCGCCTTATTTTGATTTGAAGGGCGAAGTTTCCGGTAAAAAAGAAGCTGAAAACTTGTTAAATAAAGGACAAGTCCTGGCAGTGCTGGATATCCCGGAACACTTTCAACGGAACCTGTTACGGGGGAAACAAGTCGCCGTTCAATTCCAGGTGGATACCAGCAATACCGTACTGGGCACACTGGCAACATCGTATGCTGCGGAAATTACCGCAGGCTTCGGGCAGGACTTTGCAATGGAACGGCTTGGGTTGAGCGCCGGGCAGACGGATAACATGCCGGTCATCGAGGATCGCCACCGGGTGCTGTACAACCCCAACCAGGTCGATAGCTGGTTTATGTCGATTTCGGAGCTATCGACCGTAATCACCATGCTGTCGATGCTGCTGCCGGCTGCCGCTGCGGTTCGGGAAAAGGAGCGCGGAACCATTGAGCAACTGGCGGTATCGCCGCTGACTCCGCTCCAGATTCTGCTGCCCAAAGTCATCGCCATGAGCCTGGTGATTCTTTTAGGCACCGCGGCGTGTTTATTTCTGATTATCATCCCGGCTTTTCATTTACCGGTTAAAGGCAGCATCGCACTGTTCTTTGCGGTAACCGCTTTGTATGTATTCGCCACCTCGGGGATAGGCCTGTTCATAGCCACTGTCAGCCGTAGCCTGGGCCAGGCGACGATGCTGATGATTTTGCTGCTGATGCCGATATTGCTGCTTTCCGGCTCATGGACGCCGCCGGAAGCCATGCCGCAAGGTCTGCGCTGGGCCATGACTATTTCACCGTTGTATTACTTCATCGAAATGGGCTATGCCATTTTGCTCAAAGGAGCGGATATTTATATTTTAAGGGATTCGCTGCTTGGGTTAACGCTATTGGGCATGGTCTTCTTCAGTTTCGGCGTGTGGCGTTTTCGGCGGCAGTTTGGATAATCCGGGGAAGTGCGCACGATTGATCACCTCAAACGCACTCCCCCTGAAAAGGTTCCCGCTCCGACTTACGGGTTAAAGGGCTGAACATCGCCCGGCTTACGCAGCATTTTATTCACTTCATCAAGATGCAGTTCTTCCCCGACTATCATGTCTCTCGCATATTCCTCCAACAGCACTGAAACGCCTTCGGAGGCTTTCAGCAGTTCAAAATAGGCGGCTACCGCTGTTTTTTCGTGCTCCAGGCTTTCTCTCAGAATATCGCCAATATCATGTTTGGCCGTTTCCAATAAAGGGCCGATCTTAAGCGAAGGATGCCCGCCCAATAATGTCACCAGCTCACCCGCTTTATGCGCATGGGCAAGACTCTCGGTAGCATTATCCTTAAGCCAGGAAACAATCGGAATACGGTTATAGCCGTACACCATCAGAGAATAATGCGTGTAGCGGACAACCCCCGCCAATTCAAGCTCCATAATCCTGTTAAGAATTTCTACAGCCCGTTGCTTTTCTTGATCGTTCATGTCAACTCCCCTTTTGTTAAAAAAAATACGCCGCCTAACATCAAGATATTCATCAGAATCCTGATAACGACATGCAACACCCATACCCGCCAAAAAATATCGTCATGTC
>JALNYY010000115.1 GCA_023229605.1 Methylobacter sp. | reverse complement strand
CGTGGGATTGTTGGTGCTGGTCATTCCCTCCACATTCACCCAGTTGTTAACGGCGTTCGCCCGGATCTGCCCAGGCCCCAGATCTTTCCAGACGGGGGCAAAAGAAGAGCCGTCCGCCAATACGGGAAAGCAAGCAGCCCCGATGACGATGGCTGCGACAATAACCGCTACTAATTTCGTTAAGCCCCGGCTATTCACGCATTGGTCATCCATATCATTTTCCCCGGTGACTAACATCACTGATGTGTGGGTTGAAGCGTTGCAGTATTGGGTCTAGCCCTTATTCTGCTTCGGTGTCCCGCTCAGTCGCAGCTGTTTTGGATAATGCGCTATCCAACGCCTTAACCGATAGGGATTTCTGCATTTTATAATGAAGAACACTGGCCTTCGCTGGAGTGGTTCATTTTTAACAGTTTGCCAATATCTAGCAGGGTAAAGGTTGGCGCAGCAGCTGCGGCCATTGCTGAGCCCAGTGATCTTGATGGCCGGCTTCAACCATAATTAAACCGGCACAAGATGCCGGGCTTGATTGCGGTTGAAGGCGTGCAATCCGGGGAGTCGCTATTTTTGCGAAAGCTTTTATGGGCATCCCTGCCCAACAAGCGGCAAAAACTACGCGACCGCTAATGCCTGCGGCTGCCCCAGCCGTCCTGCTTCATTCGTTGGATACCCAACAAGGGGTATCCAACATCATTCTCGCAATGACTCGACGCGATGTCGGAAAGCCTGCATTTTCACTACGCAAAAAACGCTTCGTGAAAACACATGCACTATCGCTTCTGGGGACTACTCGACTCCTGTCTCGCAGCGCAGGCATTTCAGCAACTCATCTCGCGTAAGCTTGAAATGTGATTGGATGTCAGCGAAGATCGCAACCAATGTGCCTATTTTCAAAGGATTGTGAGCGGGGATGGTGATGTGGTGTTCGCCGTTTTCAAAGGTTGTCAGACGTATGTGGCTGCCGGTCTGACGGGTGATACGGTATCCAAGTCCAGCAAGCGCTTTTGCAAGCGTTATTCCGTCGATGTCGCGGGGAAGTCTCAAACTGCGATGACTTCTTCGTGAACGAAATGCAGGCGGATCATCTTCGGCTTTTTGTCTTCATCGAAATGGCAGCGAACTGCGTCCTGGACGTTGGCGTGGAGTTCTTCAAGATTGTCCGCATCGGTGTAAATCGATTCGCCGAGCGCCTTAGCCGTATACCCCCCTTCCGGGGCATCTTCTACAATAAAGAAAATTTCGTTCATATTTACTCCTTTGCCTGGTATGGATACTAACAAAGTATCGGTAATCATGCAAAAACCAACAAGAATCGCAATTTTATTCGCAGCCTTGTACGCCAGAATAAGCCTGTTTGAGCGTCAGCGAAAACGAATAATAACTATTGATTAGCCGCCTGTTTCAGCACCTCAATCGCCCACTGATTCAAACTTTTCCCGGACGCAATAGCGGCTCGGGTAACTGCGGCGTGGTCTTCGGGCGGAATTCTCAAAACAAATTTCCCGGAATACGCCTTAAACGGCTCAACGCCGTCTTCCTGGCAAGCATCCATGAACACTTTAAGCGAAATCGCTCCTTCGCGTCTTAAACCTTCCGCATCGGCGGCATAAAAATCAGCACCGCCGTTAAGCCCGACAAATTCGCCGCGAAACAGATCAATATCCGAATCGTAAGTAATTACGGCTTTAACGCCGTTAATGGTCATTTGGTTAATCATGGCTTTACCCCGTTGTCATTCAGCCAGTCGCGCAAGCCGGCGACTGCGCCTTTATCAGTCATAGGTGAAGGATGCGGCCTATGAAAGACCCGTCTCTCTCCGAACAGCCGGACTAACACCCGCGAACCCTCGCGCTCTTCAATTCGCGCACCCAATTCCAACAATAAAGCCTCAACTTCAAACCAGCGCACATTATTGGGAGAGATTTAAAGTGTGGCTTTTAATCGCCAGTCAAACGTTCATTCTTCCGTTTGATAAAAGTTGCCATCCATGGCGTCTGGATCCCGGCAATCCTTGCCGGGATGACGAGCTGTGTTGCTGCCTTTGCTTTCAGAAAAAGCCGCACTTTAATCACTCCCGATAGATTCGTTCAATTCTTCGTGCCTTAGTAACGCATTAATCAATCCGCCTTAATCTTCCGAAACGTCAAATTAATCCGCGGCGTTTTCAGTTTTTTCGTTTTTGGCACGGCGTGCATCCAGTGGTGCTGCAAGGTTCCGGCCATTACCAGCAAATCGCCGTGGCCGAGAACAATGTCCACGGTTTCTTTGCGATTTTTATGATGCAATTTAAATAACCGTTCATCGCCCAGGCTCAATGACGCAATCACCGGGTTTGGCCCCAGCTCTTTTTCATCATCGGCATGACAGCCCATGGAGTCGTTACCGTCGCGGTACAAATTGGCTAATACGCTGTTAAAGGCGCATTGGCATTGCCGCTCCACCTTCTCCCTGATTGCCTGTAACACAGGAGTCCACGGCATCGGCTGGTGATTAACGCCCGAATAACGGTACCAGGCATCGGGATCGCCGTACCAGCACATCAGGCGGGGCACTTTGACCCACCTGCCGTAGATAAAGATGGCTTCTTCCTGCCAGGCCAGATCGGCTTGCAGTTGTGCAAACAGCTGATCGGATTCCGGCAAACTGTAAAACTGTTTGATTAAGTAAAGTTCGCCGTCAAAGGGGACTAGGTTGGGCGTCATCAATTCCACTTATACGCAAGCTCGTCATACTCGCCGGGAGCGGGTATCCAGTGTGCCATGGATGGTAAGCTCAAATCCATCCATGGAGCCTGGATTCGCTACGCGCTCTAACGGGTCCGGTAATCCATGCCGGAATGAGGATCTTGAATTGTGTAATCATGAAATCATTAACGCGCCGCAAAAAACCGTTTCATCACCCTGATCATGTAATCGTGATCCAGCACCCCGGCGCTTTCCCTGATGCTGTGCATTGCCCACATCGGGCTGCCGACATCGATAGCCCGTATGCCCAGTTTAGCGGACGTAATCGGCCCGATAGTGCTGCCGCAAGGCATATCGCAGCGGTGCGAATATTTCTGGTACGGCACGCCGGCCTGCTCGCACCAGTCGGCAAACATTGCGGCCGAAACACTTTCCGAGCTGTAATTGTGATTGGCGTTGACTTTAATCACCGGGCCTTTGTTGACGGTAACTTTATGTCCGGAATCGTAGGCATTGGGAAAATTGGGCTGATAGGCATGCGCCATGTCCGCGCTGATCATGAAGCTTTTCGCCAGCGCCCTGGCATAATCCTCGCTGCCGGTTGCGGTTGCGGTCGCCGAAGCGATGCGCCCAAGCACATCGGGCAGGAAGCTGCCGTCCGCGCCTTTGTTGCTTTGGCTGCCGATTTCTTCATGGTCGAACAATGCGCATACCCGCGTGGCATCCGACGGTATAGCGGCCGGATCAAGCAGCGCCTGTAACGCCGCATGGCATGAAGCCAGATTATCCAGTTGGCTGTCTGCATAAAACTCGCTGTCCTTACCCCAGAACACGCCTTTTTGCGTATCGTACACAGCCAAATCCCAGGATAAAATCCGCCCGGCATCTACGCCGGTTTGCTGTTGCAGCAGCGCTGAAAAATAGGCGGGCGGCAGCTGTTCGTCCGTCAATCCCGACAGGATCAACGGCAATTCAGTCTGCTTTTGCAGCTTTAGACCTTCTTCATTAACCGTCCGGTTCATATGTATTGCCAGATTGGGCAGACGCAGTAATGGCTGATCGAACAAAACCAGCATGCTTCCGATCTCATCCTGGTCGTTTTTGTAGGCGATACGTCCGGCAAGGCTCAAATCCCTGTCGGCAAAGGTCGCCAGTATCGGGCCGCCGTAAACTTCTACGCCCAGCCTGACCAAGCCGTCCGTACTGCTGGCGGCATTCGGCTTTATTCTCAAACCGGGGGAGTCGGTATGCGCGCCGACAATTTTAAACCCGGTTTCGGCAAGCGGCTTTTGGCCCTGCACAAACAGGATAATAGACGAATCGTCGCGCACCACGTAATAACATCCGCCCGGTTGCAATGACCACTTGGCCGTTTCATCGAGGCGCTGCCACGGCGGCGTTTGCGCCGCAAGCAGGGCTTCGATGGTTTTAACGACATGCCAGGGACTGGGGCTGGCGTCGATAAAATCGAGTAAGTTTTGAACCTGCTGCCTGGCGCTCATGATCTTTCTTTCAAGTCTAATGCCGCGGAATTAATGCAGTAACGCAGTCCTGTCGGCTGCGGGCCGTCCTCGAAGACATGGCCCAAATGCGCATCGCAGGATTTGCAAACCACTTCAACCCGGCGCATGCCGTGACTGACGTCGACATGTTCCGCCACGCTGTTCTCGGACAACACATCCCAAAAACTCGGCCAGCCGGAGCCTGAATCGTATTTGGCCGAAGAATCGAACAGCGGATTGCCGCAGCAAACGCAATGATAAACACCGTCCTTTTTGCAATCGGCGTATTTGCCGGTAAAAGGCGGCTCGGTGGCTTTCAGGCGGCAAATATTAAATTGCTCGGGCGTTAATTTGTCTTGCCACTGCCCATTTTCGTCGCGTTCTTTATCTGTCATATTTTTACACCCGTAACAACCATTTATAATGGCGCGTATTGTACGCGCTCAAGACGGCATAGCCAAAAGGACGGCCGGTCACGCCGGTATGAAAAACATCGATTAGCTCTGAATTTTGCCTATGCTACAATGCAATAGTTATTGAATTTAAATAAGTGATCAACCATGACAGAACAAATGACTAGCGGAATCGAATTAATGTTTGTCGGTATGGGCATAGTATTCCTGTTTTTAGCCATGCTGGTAGTCTCTATCAACACCATGTCGGCGCTGGTGCAACGCTATTTCCCGGATATGCCGGTACCAAAAGCAGTCCCCGGCATTACCGTCGACGTTGATAAAAACGTTGTTGCCGCGATAACCGCCGCCGTGCATCAGTATCGGAAAAAGCATAACTAACGGCCTCCAACAAAGGTCAACGATTAAAAAACTTACCAAGGTTTCAGGAGAAACAACAAGCATGGCCACCGTAAAAAAGCAGCCCTTAGGTATCACCGAAGTCGTTCTGCGTGATGCTCATCAATCTATTTTGGCAACCCGATTGCGCATTGAAGACATGCTGCCGATTTGCGAACAACTCGACCGGATCGGTTACTGGTCTATCGAGTCCTGGGGCGGAGCTACCTTTGATGCCTGTATTCGCTATCTGGGCGAAGACCCCTGGGAAAGACTGCGCCTGCTGAAAGCCGCCATGCCCAACACGCCCCAGCAAATGCTGTTTCGCGGACAAAACATTTTGGGCTACCGGCATTACGCGGACGACGTGGTTGACAAATTTGTCGAGCGTTGTGTAGTCAACGGCATCGACGTGTTCCGCGTCTTCGATGCGATGAATGACATGCGCAACATTGAACACGCAATCAAAGCCGTACTCCGCACCGACGCCCATGCGCAAGGCGCCATCTCCTACACCACCAGCCCTGTGCACACCATGGATTCATGGGTGGATCTGGGCAAACAGATCGAAGACATGGGCGCTCATTCCATTTGCATCAAAGACATGGCCGGACTGCTGAAGCCCTACGACGCCTTTGAACTGGTCAAACGCCTGAAAAAAAGCACCAAGATTCCGATTCATCTGCATTGCCATGCAACTACCGGCCTGAGCGTCGGCACACTGATCAAGGCCGCCGAAGCGGGCGTGGACAATGTCGATACCGCTATTTCATCGCTGAGCATGACTTACGGCCACAGTCCCACCGAAAGCATCGTCTCCAGCCTGGAAGGCACCGGACGCGACACCGGCCTGGATCTGGTCGAACTGGAGCATATCGCCACCTATTTCAGGGACATACGGAAAAAATACGCCCAATACGAAGGCAGCCTAAAAGGCGTCGACAGCCGCATCCTGATTTCCCAAGTGCCGGGCGGCATGCTGACCAATATGGAAAGCCAGCTGAAAGAACAGGGCGCCGCCGACAAATTCGACGAGGTTATGCTGGAAATCCCCCGTGTCCGCGAAGACCTGGGCTTTATTCCGCTGGTCACGCCGACTTCGCAAATCGTCGGCACCCAAGCGGTCATCAACGTGATGAACGGCGAACGCTACAAAAACATCACCAAGGAAACCGCCGGTGTTTTAAAAGGCGAATACGGCGCAACGCCCGCGCCTGTCAATAAAGCCCTCCAAGACAAGGTGCTGAACGGCGCACAGGCGATTACCTGTCGTCCGGCAGACCTGATCGCACCGGAAATGGACAAGCTGATTGCCGAAGTACGGGAGAAAGCCCAAGCCGAAGGCGTATCGCTCGCCGCCAACATCGAAGAAGATGCGTTGATCAACGGCCTGTTTGCGCAGGTCGGCTGGAAGTTTCTGGCTAACCGGGGCAATCCTGATGCCTTTGAAACCGCACCGGACGCGCAGGCATTTGCCGCCGCCAATGCGGCTCCGGCAACATCGGTCAGCGCCCCATCCGCCCAACCGCCGACGGAAGCTTACACGGTTAACGTCGATGGCAGGAACTTCAGCGTCATCGTCGGCGCCAACGCCTCAGCTATGACGATCGAGCCTGCAATCACCGCGCCCCATACCGCACTGATAGCCAGCAGCGGCGTTCCGGTTGAGTCGCCGATGGCCGGTAATATCTTGAAAATCCTGGTCGATGTCGGTAGCATCGTTGCCGAAGGCGATGTCGTGGTGATCATGGAAGCAATGAAAATGGAAACCGAAGTACGCTCCAAAACGACCGGTATCGTCAGCGCCGTATATGTCAAAGAAGGCAGTGCGGTTGCAGGCGGCGATGTATTGATTTCTTTATAAAAGGACAACTACAGAGAACACGAATAACCGTAAGGCGCCGGGGTCCGGCCGCCTTGCACTTCGTAAATCTGCACAAGGGCGGCCAACCGGCCGCCCCTACATGATTTAATAAAGAGACCTCTCATGGAAAATCTCATTTCACTCTGGCAAAGCACCGGCATTTACAACTTTACCGGCGGTCAGGCCTTTATGATGCTGATCGGCTTTTTGCTGCTGTTCCTGGCGATCAAAAAAGGCTTTGAGCCCTTGCTGTTATTGCCGATAGGTTTTGGCGCCATACTCAGCAATATCCCGGTTGCCGGTATCGCCGAAGAAGGCGGTATTTTGTATTATCTGTATTACGGCATTAAGCTCGGCATATTCCCTCTGCTGATCTTTATGGGCGTAGGCGCAATGACCGATTTCGGCCCGATGCTGGCCAACCCCAAAACCCTGCTGCTGGGCGCTGCGGCGCAGTTCGGTATCTTTGCCTCACTGCTGGGAGCGCTGGCGCTGAACGCCATTCCGGGGCTGGAATTCAGCTTAAAAGATGCCGCCGCAATCGGCATTATCGGCGGCGCCGACGGCCCGACCGCAATTTATGTGGCCTCAAAACTGGCTCCCGACCTGCTGGGCGCCATTGCGGTCGCGGCCTACTCCTACATGGCCCTGGTGCCGCTGATACAGCCGCCGATCATGCGCGCCTTAACCACCGAAGACGAACGCAAAATTGAAATGCAGCAGCTGCGCGTAGTCGGCAAAACCGAAAAAATCGTCTTCCCGTTAATGCTGCTGGTTATTTGCGCCTTGCTGCTGCCTTCGGCTGCACCTTTAATCGGCATGTTCGCGCTGGGCAACCTGATGAACGCCTGCGGCGTCGTTGAACGCCTGAGCCAAACCGCACAAAACGAACTGATCAATATCGTTACTATTTTCTTAGGGTTGGCGGTAGGCTCAAAGCTCAGCGCCGAAGCTTTTTTGCAAATCAAGACGCTGGGCATCCTGGGTTTGGGAGCGATTGCGTTCAGTATCGGCACGGCGGCCGGCGTAATCATGGCGAAGATCATGAATAAATTCAGCAGCACGCCTATCAATCCGCTGATCGGAGCGGCCGGTGTCTCCGCAGTGCCGATGGCGGCGCGGGTAGCCAATAAACTGGGGCTGGAGGCCAATCCGCATAACTTCCTGCTGATGCATGCCATGGGGCCTAATGTCGCAGGTGTGATCGGTTCTGCGGTAGCGGCGGGGATTTTGTTGAGCCTGGTTAAGTAATCGCGGCAGACAATGCCGTTAACCTAAACCGTTCATCCTAAAAAAATTAGTTGGATCAGGCGAAATCCGTTCGTGCTGAGCTTGTCGAAGCATGAGCGGATTTCACCCATTCCACCCATTTGGTGAGCATTCCAAACCCCGCTCACCCTTCGACAGGCTCAGGCCGAACGGGGTTTGGAATGCTCAACTGATTTTTCTAGGTTCACGATAAAGACAGGCGACCAAACCGGTCGGTCGCCTCGTCGTTTTAAAGTCAGGTTTACCGCCTATTGCGCCACTTCTATCTTGCGTTTCCCATCCCAAAATGATGATTTTTTTACGGCATCGACTGTATTTTCCAGGCCCTGCTCAACTCTGGATTTCAACTGCCCGATCAATCCCTTCAGCAATATCCCTGCATCGGCCTGAAGCTTCTTTCCTATAACAGGCAAAGCATCCAATTTCCGCATGGCGGGTTCCGCCACCCACATTTGAAAAATAACCTCGCCTTGGGTCGGCAGCGACGATGCAACTGCAACAATTTTGTCGCACCACATTTTGCCCGGATATATGATTTTTTGCTCGACCAGGTCCTGGCCGTTTTTTACATTGCTGCCGATCAACTCAATGGCTTCACTGATCCATAACCTGGACGGTTCAACAACCCATTTTTCAAAATACATGATCGCTTGATCGGGGCATTGGTGGACTATATTTGAAGTCGTATGGATATTTTCGTTAATCAGCATTTTTTTCTTGCTTATGAGTTCCCTCGCCTCATGGACGATGCCCTGAATGACCTCAATCTGCTGCTGGATTTGCGTTAAAGCCGGATTGACTATTTTTTCGTCAATTCCGTTTTTGATTTGATCCCTGCACTGGTGAATTGTAAATATCGTTTTTTTCAACAGCGATTGTTGAGCGTATATCAGTTTCGATTCCAGTTCATGAATTCTTAAATCTCGTTCGGCTAAAGATTTTTTCAGCATACTGATCGTTTTCTTATTCGCTTTCAGCTGTTCGGAAAGTTTAGCTACCTCATTTTCCAACTGCGTTAATTTAGCTAACTTGCCCGTTTTGGCACTATTATCAGACCCCATACCTATCCCCCTCTCATGTAATTATTTATATTTATTATTATTTTTGCCGGTGGCAAAACCATTGATAACAAACAAGCAACTTAATGTCAACAAAATCAATCCAAATTGATTTTGGCAATCTTTGGCTTCCGAATCACCGGCAAACACAAGAACTTTTGGCGGAATACCTGCCTGAATTTATTACCTACACTTCAAAATTATTTTGTTGCCCGCCCTTTTTTTGACCCTGCTCCAATTATTGGCTTGATCTGATTCAAGATAATTTCGCCATTTCCGAAGCCTTGCCGTAATCAACGCCAACACTGATGATAAAACTGCTGGCCTCTTCGATATTCATAGTCGATTTAACTACCTTCGATTTATCGACAATTACCGTAAAACCGGAAGTCGGGTTAGGCGACGTAGGCACAAACAGCACATACTTGTCCTCAAATCTGTTGGTGATATAGGCGGGCGCCCAAAGGCCTTCTTTTGGGTATTCAACATAAACCACCTCCTTGGAGATGGTCTGGTCATGGGATGAGAACATATTGATGAGTTTTTTAAGCACCCGGTAAACAGTATTCATCAATGGAATTCTTTCGATAACACGATCAAACGCGGCAATGACCCAGGAGCGGCCTTCATGGACTAATTTGCGGCCGATGTACACCAGGATCATAAAACTGATCGCGAAAACCAGGATCGTATAGAGATAATTATCCGCATAGCCGTAAACCATTTGAAACAAATCGGAAACCCGGTCTTTTACAAAAATCATAATTTGCAAAATGACCACAATAGGAATAACCGCAAGAACGCCGATCAGGAAATAGTTCAACAACGTTTTAATCAACTCTTTCATTTTTCTCTCCAATTTTATAAGAACTTCATTATTAACAAGATGCCTGATGCAAACAAAAAACATTGCAAAAATCTTAGTGTATTATCGATTCCGTTACCAAACGACGCAAACCCGACCGAACTGAATGGGTTTTATAGCGATTCCCCAAATCGGATAAGTTCCGCCGTCTGTTGACGTATTTGAACTGCAATCTGTTGATCCAATTGCCTTAACCAACGCTCCGGAATCTGCTGAACGCCATATTTAGCCCCTGCCAACATGCCGGCCAACGCACCGGTGGTGTCGGCATCGCCGCCCTGGTTAACGGTTGCAACCAGGCAGGATTCAAAACTGTCCGTGCTAAAAAAATAATGTAAAACCGTCTGCACGGTATCGACAATATAGCCCGAGGCTTTGCCCGAATAAGGCCTATAGGCAAATTCGCCGTATTGACCGATCAACCGTTCGGCTTCCTGTTGGCAAGCGTCCATGTCCTGCCCGTTAATCAAGTGATTGACGATCCGCCCCAACGTTAAGGTCGCAGCATTAGACAAGG
Source organism: Methylobacter sp. (assembly GCA_023229605.1). Lineage (GTDB taxonomy): Bacteria > Pseudomonadota > Gammaproteobacteria > Methylococcales > Methylomonadaceae > Methylobacter_A. The sequence goes on along the minus strand of JALNYY010000115.1, from coordinate 3,430 downwards.
GGTGATTATGCGTAATGCGGCTTTGTTGCAGACTCCATACACTGAAACAGTCCGGCCGGTTTAAAGTCGACAGCACCACCGGCAAATTACGCATGCAGGCTCCGTTTCCTGCATCATCATCGCGAGGCGGACCGAACAGTTCCCCGCTATCCCGATAGCGCATGATGCCGCGCCGGCAGGTATTGCCTATATCCGGCGGATCGCTTTCCAGCCACGCGACAAAATTATCGGCGACGGCCTGAATGTTCCACCCCTGATTATCGATAATGGCTTGCCCTACTGCAAGCGACATTTGCGTGTCGTCTGTAACTTGGCCTGCTTCCAGGCCCAACCACCCGCCGCCGATAATATCCTGATGCACGCCGTAGCGTTTCTGGATTTGTTTCGGCGTCATAAACTCCACCGTTGCCCCGAGCGCATCGCCGCAGGCAAAGCCCAAATAGGCCCCCGACGCCCTGTCCAACACTTGCCCTGCAGACATATTTCTTCCTCCTTATTTAACGCTGCACTTTGACGCGATAATCGCCGCCAATCACCAGATACTCGGCTTCGCCGTGCAAGGCATGGTCCTGCAGCAGTTCGCTAAAAAAAACCAGTTTGACCATAGGCACTTCAACTTCCAGGATATAAGCGCCGAACTCGCTGGCAATGCTGCGGCGGTCGGTAAAAGAAACAATATTATTGAACCGCACGATTTTATGCAGTTTATCTTCATCCAAAATTATCCAATCATCCAGGGAGTTGACGCCGCGATAGAGGGTTTTATGGGTTGCCGCCGGAAATTGAAAACGTTCGATAATCCACTGGCAATATTCGTACAGCAGGTCCAGCTGCATGTAAATGCAGTTGTTGTGATAACGGCTGTTCATCTTTTCTTCGATATACATGACCCAGTCTTTACTGACGAAACCGGCTATGTGCTGTTTATGATAAGTAGGAAACAGCCCAAAGCGGCTTTCTACCCAGCCCTTAAAAACCGCGCCTTGGGCATTGTTTGAATCCAGCCCCCAATCCTGGATTAATCTGAGATAGCTGTTGCGGTAACGCCGCCTTCCTGAATGGTCGTTGCGTAGCCGTTGCTCTGTCTCAAAGCCGAAGACGACGCACATATAGTCCTGAAATATCCGGCCGCAGTCATCGCGTGTCGGCTGTAAGGCCAATTGCTCAAACAAACCCGAAGCCGATTCGCGGGTGCCTGCAATATGCAGCGGCTTGGGGTTTTCGTTAAAGATATGGCTGGCCATGCAGGCAGTCGCCAAACCGATGAGGTTGGTGCTGTGACCATGTTGGGAAATATCGGGCATTTGTTGATCAGGAGAATCTTCAAGTAATGGGGTGGGTGGAACAATTTTCACATCAAATTGTCCGTTTAAGCAGATAGGATGCTCCGGCGCTACTTGAATAGTTTATCCTAAAAAAATCAGTTGGAACGGGTAAAATCCGTTCGTGCTGAACTTGTCGAAGCATGAGCGGATTTTACCCGTTCCAACCATGTGGTGAACAGCCCGATTCCGCCAATATAACAGCATAGAGCCATCAATGAGTCCGAAAATCATCCGGTTACCCGCTGATACGTACACGAGTCAGCGCCAAGGCGCCGGCGATCATCAACACAGCAGCCAGTCCGAAGCCGAGCACCGGAGAAAGTGCCGTCCACACAGCCCCGACAAGCGCACTCGAAATGAACTTGGCCGTGCCGTTCACTGTGCCGAGCGCGCCATAACTCATTGTCAATGTTTCGGGCTGCACCATCTCCGCGGTAACAGTCGATTCCAGCGCCTCCTGCACGGCGACATAGAGTCCGGCGACAAAGAAGATGCCCCCCAACAGCAGCACGCTATCAACAGCGAGCCAGAACGCCAGCGCGGTGAGAAGCGCCGTCAGCGCGCCGAACGCGTACCCGGCGATCAGCACGGGCAAATGGCCGATACGGTCCGCCGCGGCTCCGACCGGATAGGAGACCGCGATCTGCACCACGTTGCGCCAGACATAAAGCAATCCCGCCGCCTGTGCGGCCTGCACCACGCCCAGCGACGAGGTGAGCAAGGTAGTCGCCGCCAGGATCAAAAGGCTATGGGAGAAATCACCTACACCGAAGAGACCGACTGCTCCAAGGTAGCGCTTGAAACGTGCCGGCAAGCCGCGCAGGGAACTGAAAAAATTCAGTGCCGGGTTGGGCGAGTGTTCAGGATCTTTGACCAACGTCAAAAAGGCCAGCACCGCCAGCGCACCGGGAATGACGGAAAGCCATAGCACAAAGCGGAACGGCCCGGCGGCATCGTCCCACGGCCATGCCTGCGCCCAACCAAGCAAGACTACGCCCAGCAGAGGGCCGAGAACGGCGCCAATGGTGTCCGCAGCCCGGTGGAATCCAAAGGCCCGTCCGCGTGTTTCCGGGCTGACGGCCTGAATCACGATCGCATCGCGCAAAGGGCCGCGCAAGCCTTTGCCGAACCATGACACAAGACGTCCGATCAACAACAAGGGCCAGCCGGCTGAGAGGGCGATCAACACCTGGCCGACCGGCGTCAGCCCATAGCCGATCAACACCAGCAATTTGCGATGACCGATTTTGTCAGCGACGTAACCGGACACCATCTTGGTGAAGCTCGCTACTGCATCGGCGATACCCTCGATGAGGCCGAGCGCGGCTGCCGGGATACCGAGCACGGCGAGAAAGCCGGGCAGGATCACGGTCGTGGTTTCGTAGCAGAAATCGCCTAGCGCGCTGGTGATGCCCGCTCCGACAACGGTGCGGTTGAGCCAGCCTTTGGCTTGGGTTGCCGGCGTAGCGGGTGGCGCTGTTTCGGGTTCACTCATGTTGTTCTCCCTCTATGGGTTTACATTCGTCCGACGTGGGCGGCGGCGAGGCCCATCGTTTGCATTTTCAATATCCCCCAACAATCACAACGCTGCTACGCCCACCGCCCTGCTTTTCAACCACCACCTTCGCCCCAATCCGCTCGACCAAAATAGGCACATGCGAGATAACGCCGACTTTCCTGCCCAAGGCTTGCAGGGTGTCCAGGCTGGCGATGGCGATGTCCAGCGTTTCCGGGTCCAGGCTGCCGAAGCCTTCGTCGATAAACAGCGACTCAACCTGGGTTTTGTTGGATGACAAGGATGCCAAACCCAACGCCAGCGCCAGCGACACCAGAAAGCTTTCGCCGCCGGACAGGCTGTGTACGCTGCGCACGTCGTCGGCCATATCGCGGTCGATGATTTGCAGCTCCAGGTCGCTGCCCGGCACGCGTTGCAGGGCGTAGCGTTTGGCGAAGTCTTCAAGATGCTGGTTGCTGTGCGCGAGCAATGCTTCCAAGGTCAGGCTTTGGGCAAACGTACGAAACTTGGCTCCGCTTTTTGAGCCGATTGTGTCATTCAGGCTTTCCCATTGATCCCAACGGTCTCGTTGGCTGTCCAGTTCCGCTTT
>JALNYY010000114.1 GCA_023229605.1 Methylobacter sp. | reverse complement strand
ACATCCAGCCACAGGTTTAATACATCATGCCCGGAAAAGACGACATAGAAAATATCTTCGACAACACCTATGGGATAGAGATCGAATTCGGCACGCACAATTGCGAGATGCTGAGTTTTACGCATATTGAGGTCTGGAATCTCTATCCTGATCCTGAAAAGTATCAGTCGGATGAGGAGAAATGTAAGAAGAATGGCTGGAAGATAGAAACGGATGCCGACTATACCCTGGAGCTTGTTTCGCCTATCCTTCAATTTTATGACCAAGCCAACGCCCGTAAATATAAGACGTTACTCATGCGTTTTCTGCAACAAGAACTGAAAAACGGCATTTTGATAACAGAGTTAACAAAAAAAATTAAAACATTCGTAGAGACAGATTTCACATATGATCCAGCCAGCGGTTTTTGGACATTTGCACTGAACAGCCCCGCCGTAGGATTGATACCCGACTTTATTAATAAGGTAGATTTGATTCATGACCTAGCTTGGTTCAACTGGGACGAAGACAGCGATTTGGAAAAGGTATTGGCTTCGAAAAAAATTCTGGGATCGGAATCAGGAACCGACTATCGGGATAACACCCTTAACAGCATCGTGCTGACACCCAGCCGCAAGCATGGCGGACTGCCGAGCAGCCAAATGAACATTCCGCTTTCGCTGGATAGCTACGTGAAGTATGACCTGAAATACAAGTTGTCTAAGGCATGGGACCGCTTGTTGGAGGTGAATCTATCAGAAGAAAAAGGCCCCGTTTACCGAAAAAAAATGAAGGATAAACTGGTGGCAGCCTACCCTGGACTGGCAGGCGATCCGGTATGGAAAGCCAAATACCTGAACGATGATTACCTGGATGCGCAGGTTGACTCAAAAACGCCGATCTGGCACCGGTACTGGCTGTGGTTGGATACCTTTACGCGTTGCGCGGATCTGCTTAGCGACGAAAAGCTGGATTCGAAACGAATCGCAAATAAATATAAACAGGACATCGACAAGCTGATAAAAAATAGTGAATTTCTAAGCCTGGAACAAGCCAAAACTGAAATCCAAAGGTTTAAACTCAACTTTCTTGAATTTCCGACGGCGTACTACCCACTCACTTACCTCTCGGTACAAAAACTGGTATCCGGTGCGCTCAGCGAGATGAGCGAGGAACAGCAGGGAATCGCCCAGCAGAAAGTCATGGCGCTGAATGGGGACATGGACATGGAGGACATCCTGGACGCTTTCCCCGGCAAGGCTTTCTTCCAGTTCCACTACGCGCTGAAAGACCTTACCTCTCTTTGGTTCAAGTCACCGCTGGTAGAGGTTATTCAGACCGAGAAAGCAGGTACGGAATTTTGCGCAGCGTTCAAAAAGTTTGATCCAGCCGTCGTTGCCGATGTCATAACGACCGTGCTGGAGGCCAACCTCAGCCTGCTGGGCTGGTATTACGGCGTAGCCCAGGCAAACAATCAGGAATTCGACTACGAATGGGACGATTTTCTGAGCTACAACATGCCCAGCGTTACAGCGTTCGGAGCCGAACTTCTGGAAACATGCGTGCAATTTCATGCTTACCTGAACAGCAATCTTATTGAACCTCCTTATGTGCTGTGCACCGTGGCGCAGCTCCCCCCGGATGAGGCAACTTTTCTACAAAGAATATATCCTGAAAAAAAGGGAGCCATCGCCCGCTGGGAAGGTCGCTGGGATACCATGAAGAAACCGATAACTCAAACCAACCCGCCACGCTATCTGATCGAACATCGCAACAACTAGCAGATACAGGCAACTACATTGGGCCGCAACATTAACGCCATAAAATGAACAGCAGATAATCATAGTACCCAAAACCGCAGTTGTCGGTTGAAAAATCCGTTCGTGCCGAGCCTGTCGAAGCATGAGCGGCTTTCACTGCCTCCCATTTGGTGAGCATTCCAAAAACAAAGCGCATACACATGCAGAGCAATCCCAGACTAAACCAATCTATAAAACAAACACTTGAGCGCCTGCCGGTCGTCATCAGCGACATCGAGGCGCGGCCGGATTTCAACGACAATCCGGCTTTCGCCACCGACATCGGTTTATTGAACGATTTCAAGCAAGCCTTGCTGATCGTCAGCATCGCCCCTTCCCTGCCGATGTCGGTCATGGCCGAGTTGCAAAGCTCCGCCGAGTTCACCGTCCTGCCTCTGCTCGAACATCTGATTATTGCCAATGTGGCGATCACCAAGATGGGACAGTTAAATACCAACCGTTCCATTTCGCCCGCGATGGCGACGCAACACAATGTCAATCTGCTTGCGCTGCAAAATGCCGTGCAGACGCTGGTGGCCTGTTTGACGGCGGCCCTGATACCGCCGCCCCCACCGGTCGAAGGCCGGTTGTTGCGCCTCGAAGTCAGCGGGGCCGACGAGATCGGCGACGGCCAATATGCCGCGGAATACGCACAGGTTGGCGTAGTCACTATCCGGGCCGTCGTAGAACCGTCCGTCCCCGGCGTGTTCGAGTCCCTGATTTGGGAAGGCGGCGAAGCCGGTTATGCCAACGATTACCGCCTGCTGCCCCGCGACCGGATAAGCCGCCCGGACCAGCCTATGACCGTTGCCGCCTGGCTCGGCAACACGCGCTTGCGGATCGCCGTGACGGTGCGGCCGCTGCTGGGCGGTCTCGATGTCAGCAACTCGGTAAAAATCGGCGACCGCTGGATCGCCCACTACGCCGCCGATGGACAGCCTATCGTAGTGCGCGCTGCGATGATGCCGGACAACACCGATGCCTACCGCTACCTGAGCTGGGAGGGCGGCAGTGTAGATTTCGATCATCCGTACGACCGCCGCCTGGTACCGCGCAACGCGATGACGCCGCCGGGCAAGCCTGTGTCCGTGGCAGCCAGACTCAACCCGAAGTATGAAGTTGAAATCGAAGTCGTGCCCCGGTTCACGGCGTTGATTGTATCCACTGAGACGGGGATTGTGATCCCGGCGTCAACCTCGGGGAATACCTCGCACTACGCGATCCCCTACGGCAACGGTGCCATTTCGATCAGCGCCGTAACCGAACCGGCCAGCGAAGAAGCATGGTCTCATCTCGTTTGGACCGGCAATGCTGCCGCTACCGGTCAAGCCAACATCAGGACTTTGGCGCGCAATGCCTTGAGCCCTTTCGGCCAGGCGGGTTATACCATCGCCGCCACCGTGGGCGACACGACGCGCACCGCGGTCATCCAAATAACGCCGACTCTTGTGTCCATACAAGTGTCCACTGTGGACAGGATTATCGACGCCATCATGGCTGCGGGAAATGTCTCGAATTATTCGGTCAGCTATGCGCTTAAACAAAACGTCACCGTGACCGTCACTACCGACCCTGACGACAAGGCCGCGTGGGCTTATATCGCCTGGACCGGCGACGGAACTCACGGAAACCAGGCCAATCGCAGGATTTTGTCCAGAAGTGTGCTGACGCCCTTCGGGCAGGCGGGATATTCTGTCAAGGCCACCGTCAGCGGGACCGCGCTGGTCGCCAGAATCAAGGTGACGCCCACCCTCAAGGCCCTGACGATCCCGGTATACGGCTTTGATACCGGCGTAGAGCAACATTGGTACAGCTACCAATTGGTCAACCCGAATATCTTCAATATTTCAGCCCCGATCCCGAAAGCCGTCGTCCGGGCGGAGACCGTGCCGGATACAGCGGCGGCCTGGGCTTACATCGCCTGGGCCGACAACGGCAATCCTAATCAGGTCGAGACCGGTGTTGAGGCGCGTCTGCGCACCGTGCGGCTGGATGCGGCAAACACGGTAAACCTGAGCGCGACCGTCGGCGGGCAGCAACTCCGGGCGCAACTCGATATTCGCGCGCCCCGGCAATGGCAGAACAACGGGCCGCAACTGGCGATCGACAACATAACTTTCAGCGGCGGACGCGCCGTGACGATCGACTATGTGACAGGTTCCACGCTGGCTAAGCTGAGGTATTGCAAGCATTTTCCACGGGTTTGGCATCGCGCCAATCCGGGCACTGCGCAGGAATACCCGCAATCGGTCTTGTATCAGCCGCCCCAAACCTACACCCGGAATACGCCCATCGGCATTGCCGCGGACATCAACGTCACCCGGCGGACGAAGATCGACGCGGACAATACGCCGATCCGAGCCAGCGCTTATTTTCGCCGGTCCGGCGGCCAGGCAAGCCGGCTCGGCTGGCAGCAGGAGGTGAGCATTCCGGCTGTCGGCAGCGTCACGGTCATTTTCCCGGACACCAACAGCGCCAAGCTACCCGATGTCATTTTGCACGAAGACCCACTGTTGATTTTTTGGGAACTCAACACCGGCGATCAAAACTGGACATTGTTCGACATCACCGAACATTGCATCTATGTGACATTGGAAAACCCGGTAACGACAGCGCAGAACACGCTTAACGATCCCGATGCCGCCAATGCAGCTTATACGCTGTGGACGATGCTCGATATTTCCTGCGCTGCCGGTAAAGAAACGGCCGATGATGCCGGTGCGGCATTCGGAATTTATTCGGCCTTTCATCCCGAAAACCCCAACATCAAGCTCAAGCGCAAGCACGACGGCGTCCTGTTCAAATATTGGCATCCGCGCCCGGGCGCGGCGCAGCATTTGACCGTCACCCCTGTCGGCACCGTGGCCCCGCAGTTGCTTATCGCCGACGGCAGCGGTTCCAGCCTGTCTTTTGCAGAGATGCTGATCTCGATGTTCGGCATCCATGGCATTGCCGGGGCGCGGCTGATCGAAGTTAAACCCAATCCCGCAGTGTCGGCGGAGGCGGTTCGGTTCCTAATGCGCAACTGGAGCTTCAACGCGCCGCCCTACGCGAACGGCACGGCCTATACCCATTTTATGAATAACGACGGCAAGGCGGGAGGAACCGGCGGTTCCAGCGCAGGTTGGGCTACCTGGTCTCCCGGAGCCGGGCAGAACAGCCTAACGCCGCCTCCGGCGTTCCAAAATCATTTCCTTGTCCGGCTGCAACAGATTGGAATCGATATATTTTTCGACCCGTCCTACGGCTCGGCACCGTTTGCCAATTGGCTGTCCTGGGTTAGCGAGTCGGTAACCGGATTGGAACGGCCCGGCATACTCAAGCCTACCGGGCAGTGGTACCGCTTTCTCGCGCCTTCAGCCCCCGTAAAACAGCCTAACGCCGGGTTCGTCAAACAAAATCCTTATCAGCTCCCGGTAATCTTCGCAGAGCGGGCCGCCGGCGCTTAGAGAAATTGAACTCGGATAGCGCGGATCGGACGGGTTTAAACGGATTTTTAAGCGGTTTGTTTGGGGCTTTATAATCCGCGTTTATCAGTTTAATCCGTGTCATCCGTTCCATTAACCTAAATTGATCGACACAACTTTAAATATCGCAAAAATCCCATGCTGAACGGAAAAGTCGCCATCTCGGACTTAGTGGATCTGGAAATCACCGGACTGTTGCGCCTGGTCGGCGGCGCTTCCGGCGCAGCGCTTTACATGGCTAGAACCGCCGCAGGCATATCGAAAATCGGCATAGCCAATGACATGCCTTACGAAACGACGCTAATGCCTATTCCGAACCTGGAAATAGGCGGTGTAATCCTGGACGCTTCTTCCAGTTCCCAGCCAACGATAATCGTGCCGCAATGGCTGCCTGCGATACCGGACTGGGCCGTGGCCGGCGCTGCCGACGGCGGCACCGCCGGGGCGATCCTGGCTTTCGGCGGAGCCGTCAATGCCTTGCTGGTCGGCGGCGCCAAAGAAGGCACGCTGGATATTCCGAATATGCTGGACCAAGCGGATTACAGTCATCCGCGCTTTGTACGCGGCGCGGCTCCGACTTCCGCGATTAACGCCCGCACTACCGCTATTGCGGACGGCGAGACGCTGATGCTGTTCCCGCCGGCAACCGGCAACCGGCCGGCTAAAGGCGTCAAGCTGATCCAGGCTGTTTCGGGCGTAGTGTTTCAGCATACGGCCGGCGATACCACGTTGTGGGCTGTCTATCAGGAAGGCCGCAAACATGCGGCGATTTTATCCTCGCATGGCGTAGCGCTCGGCTCAGTCAAGCTAACCTCGTTCGACGAGTCGCTGGAATCGGCCGGTTATATCGTGCCGATCGTAGACGAGCCGATCGTTGCGGAATTCGATGTGGATGTCCGGGACGGCGTCTATTTTCTTCTGGCGACGACCGATGCCGCACCGCAACTGATGTTGTTCGACGACACCGGCGCAACGGCAAAACTGGACTGGCCTGCAAACGGTCTCGGCAAGGGATGCAGGATGACCAGCCCCACAGTGCTTGCCTTTCCGGCAGTGCCGGCCGTCGGCAATCAACCGCCTGCCCCCGCATTTTTATTCGCGTTTATCGAAATGGCCGATAAAGGACCGCTGGGACTGCGTTTGGGCACGGTAATGGTAGCCCCCCAGCGGGGATCATCTGTCGAAAGACTAAGAGCCATCCAAAAATAAGGCCTGGAATTTATTGATACAAAAAAACAAAAAAATCCTCTCCAATCAATTCACAAATGCCGGGCAGAATCGTCTATTAATGCAAAGACCAGTGACCTACAAGCTACCGGTCAATCCCGGTGGCTCGACACCACCTTGTTTCCATCAACTAATAAGGAACTCGATTATGGCATTCCCTACCGCCGTCAACGATCAGATTACCGATGCCGTGACCCAATCCAACGTCAAGGTGCTGGGCGATGCCCCGGCCATGGCAATGGGCGCGATATACCAATCCCTGGCCCATTCCACCGGAATCTTGTACCAAAACGCCACCAGCGCCCAACAGCAACTGGCTATCTCCGCCCAGGCGGCCACCAATCAGGGCGTGATCCAGCTGTACAGCGTTGACACCATGGCTGGCGCTGTCGCTACCAGCAAAGTCAGCCAAAGCGATGTACCCAACAACTTACTGTCCCTGCTGACTGCCCTCAAAGCAGTCCAGAGTTGATGAATTCGGCGACGCCGAAGCAATATGCCGCCGGACACGGAAATCCGCAGCCGAATATCCGGTGTCCGGTGGTTGATTAACCCATTGCTGCAAAACAGCAGCTTAGATATTTTTGGAGGAGATTACTATGGCATTTCCAACAGCCGTTAATGATCAGATTACCGATGCCGTGACCCAATCCAACGTCAAGGTACTGGGCGACGCCCCGGCCATGGCGATGGGCGCGATATATCAATCCCTGGCCCACTCCACCGGCATCCTCTATGAGAATGCCACCAGCGCCCAGCAGCAATTGGCAATCTCCGCCCAAGCCGCTACCAACCAGGGTGTGATCCAGCTGTACAGCGTCGATACTATGGCCGGCGCGGTTTCCACTGCCAAGGTGGCGCAAAGCGACGTGCCCGACACGATGCTGGCCTTGTTGACCGCCCTTAAGGCGACCAAGGGATACTAGTGCAGGACTGTATATATCGGGCATCTGGCCGATAACAACGTCAAGGCCCGGCAAGTGTAATAAATACTGCTGATCGGGATGTCCCCGGCAGCAAATGACCAATCGATTTTCGACAAACTATACTAAGGAGTATAACTATGGCAATCCCAACAGCCGTCAATGGCCAAATCACCGATGCAGTGACTCAAGCCAACGTAAAAGTATTAGGCGACGCCCCAGCTATGGCAATGGGCGCAATTTACCAATCCCTGGCCCATTCCACCGGAATCCTGTACCAGAACGCCACCAGCGCTCAACAGCAGCTGGCTATTTCCGCGCAAGCGGCCACCAATCAGGGCGTGATCCAGCTGTACAGCGTCGATACCATGGCTGGTGCGGTTTCCACTGCCAAGGTGGCGCAAAGCGACGTGCCCGATACGATGCTGGCCCTGTTGACCGCCCTCAAAGCTACCCAAAGCTAAGAGTTAAGTACGAAACGCTTGCTTGGGGGTGGGAAACCAGCCCCACATACGCTACCTTAAGTCCTTGCCCATGAAAAATCCACGCTTCTGGGCAGCTTGGCTGCCCAGAATTCGCTTGGCTTGGTTGCGTTACGCCACTGTTGCTTTGTCTCACGCGGGTCATCGGCTTTCCGGCCCAATGCGGCAAAGCCACGCAGGCTTATGTGAGGATTAGTCAAACGTCACCCTGTAACAGGGTGATTTTTTAGCTCAGATTAGGAGAAGCAAATGTCAGACTCAGTAGATCCAACATCAACCAGCGACCCGCCAAGTGACGAAACGGACGGAAATTCCTGCTGCAATCCGCAAATCACCGACGGAGTCACTCAAACCTCCGTCCACGTTTTGGGATTGGGTCCCGCAACGGCAGCGGTCAACGCCTACATAGGCCAATCCCAGTCGCAGAGCATCCTGTTCGCCAACATGGTCAACCAGCAGGCTCAGTATGCGAATATCGCAGCCGCTACGCTGACCCAGGAGCTCACGCAATTATTAGACACCGGCCGCGATGAGGAATAAGCATGGCGGCGCATACAGTATCAATAGCATAGCGAGGAACAGCCATGTCAAATCTGATTACCGACGACATCACCCGGACCGGCAACCGTCTGCCGGAACTTGACCCTGCGGCAGCGGCCAACGCTTGTAACGGACAAACCCAATCGATGTCCGTGCCGCTTGCCGACTGAGTGGAGGTTAGGTCATGGCAGATCCGGACCCTCAGGTAAATCCGCAAATCACCGACGCCGTCACCCAGACCAACGTTAAGACCGTTGGGGAGTCGCCGTGGGAAGCATTGGGCGTCGCCTATCAAGCGCTGGCGCACTCGACCAGTCTGTCTATGGAAAACGCCATGCAGACTCAGGGCGGGATGCAGCAGGTTGGCAACAGCGCTACCTCGGTGATTTGCACCATGTTGTTAAAAGTCGGACCGTAAACGATGCCGAGTCGTTCACAAAACCGTTGCTGGAACGTCTATATAAATTAGACAGCCCATGACGCCACATTACAGACTTTTATTTGGAGAATTTCAATGGCACTCCCGACCGCCGTAAACGGACAAATCACCGACTCGGTGACGCAAGCCAATATTTCAGTTCTAGGCAATGCGCCGGCTATTGCCATGAGCTCGCTGTACACGACAATGGCCCACTCGCTGGGCATCCTCTACCAGAACTCTACCCTGGCCCAGCAGCATGCGGCGATTTCCAGCCAGGCGGCGACCAATCTGGGGGTGATTCAAATGTACAGCGTCAACACCATGGCTGCGGCGACGGCAACCTCAAAGCTCGGCAAAAGCGACAACTCCGGCTTACTGCTGGCGCTGCTGGTGGCGTTGGCGGCAACCAAGAGCTAAAGATATGGACACCAAAGGCACACGGCCAAACTAATTCAAGAGGCATAACATCATGGCAGACAATACACCGGTCAATTCGCAAATCACCGATGCAGTAACGCAGACCAACGTCAAAGTGCTGGGCGAGGCGCCAGCTCAGGCCATGGCGGTTCTGTATCAGACCCTTTCTCACTCCGTCAGCCTGTCGATGCAGAACTCCATGCAGGCGCAAGGCGGTCTACAGCAGATCAGCAATGCCATCACCTCGACCGCCTGCAAGCAAATTCTGGAAATTTCATCCGGCGGCATGGGCGGTTAATTTTATTGATGCACAACTACGGAGTTTCCTATGACAACAACCCATGTATCCGACGAGGCTGCCAATCCCGAAGAAGTTGTAGAACCATCCGCCACAGACGATGCTGTTGCGATTTCTACTGAATTGGACACGGCCGAGAAAGTTGTATTTGAGGCATCGCGGGTGGAGTTGAACGCAAAAACTGTGGAGTTGGGCGCCAGCGCTGTAGAAATAGAAACAATCACCTATATGCTGGTGATGGACCAGAATTTGGAGGTCGCAGAACTATCGCCGCCGACGGGCGGTTCGGATAGCCCGAACATAGCGCTTGATCCGGCCGATGATGACGATGCGGCTGACGCTCCAACCGCTAACCAACCCGCGACGCCGAGCGAAGCTTCCGCAACGCCGCCCACTACCCATGATGCCTGCACCTGCGACACCCCGGCCGCAAATACAAGTAACACCGCCGTAAAACCGAATAACATCAACGATACGAATACCGGCGACTCGGCCACACCGCCTCGTCCCGCCAATAAAATATCAAAACCCAAATAACAACGCTGCCGGAAGAATTCGCCACTTCCCTTTTGACGGAGACCGCAAACATGCCTAGCGAAACACCCTCTCAACAAGAACTGCTCGATCGGATAATGTACGGTTCGTCCGGCGTAAAAGCGACAGAGGCCGCTATACAGTCCGCCCTTAAAACATTTACCGACGCCACCGCCAACCAGGTTTCGGTCCTGATTCAGAACAATATGCTGTATCCTGAAATGCGGGAAGAAATGTTGCAACTTGAAAAACGCGTCATGGAAATGACGCTCGAAGCCATCGACTCCATTCAAAGCAGGGTTCCTGAGCCGCCGAAGTCCGGGTCCAAAAACAATCCCTAAGCCCCCAAGATCATTCCCGATTGACGATCAATGGGTAATGAGTTAAATAGGTAACCAAGAGTATAATAATCAGCATGGCATGTTGCCGAGAAGTTACCTGCCACGAATCGTGGCGGCAACTGAAACTGGAAGCAGGCCGGAGTGCGGATAATACACAGCGTTACCGTTGTCAAAACCTGCTTGCAAAACAAAAACCTTCATGCCGGATTACCTCGACAAGACCTGTGAACCCGGCATCAAACAGCCAGTTGCAGACATGGTCATCAATAGTAGCGGCATTCAGGGTACAGCGCCGCTACTCAAGATCGACAAAAGCGCTTGTTTTAAACGGAAGTGAGCAATACAGCCCGGACAAATCTCAACTTCCGGGCCTTTAAATCCAGAGAAAAATCCGGATAGAACGACTCATGGGAAAAACAATCCGTTTCTCGAAGCTGGAAAAGATGCATGATATTATCCTTGAATTACTGATTAATCACGTTGAATTTGGCTTGGATATTCATACCAAATTACAGATCCCGCTATCAAACGAAACAACCCGAGCGTCGGAAACATGGCATCACAACCTGAAACGAAAAGACGACCTGAAGCCTGCGCTTCAATCCCCACCCTCGATCCGCGCAAAGCGCGCATCGGTATTCGCATAGCCCCGCGGGCGGCAGTTCTGCTGCTATGCAGCACCGTCGCTGCAAATGTGTATGCCACCGGCACGGCGACGCCGACGGACATCCCCGGGCTAATCATTCTGGATGCCAATGTTTCAGCCGATCATGTGAACACGGTAACAGTTGGCTCCACCGGCAACCCCCCCTTCGAGCCGGGCACCAGCGTTTATAAAGTCCAGACGACGCAACCCTTCATCGGCATCCGTTCCTACTATACCCCCACGGATTCCAGCAAGGCAGGGCAAGCGGGAGGCTGGATATCGCCGATTGCCGAAACCCGGGGCCTCAGCCGCGCGCTGTTGTTGGATCGGCTGGCCTTGCCGATCTATCCGGACGGCACCCGGAACAATACTTTCGCGCTGGCTCTGGTTCCCGCCGGGGTGACATTCTGGAGCGGGCCGGCGGGCGCCATCACAAGCTCTATCGTGGCGCCTGTCGGAACTTACTGGGGCGCGGGCGGCGGCATACAATATTATATCGGCCGAAACGCCGGAGATGTCTCCGGCTTTCAGGTTCCCCTCGCGAATTACGTCCTCGCCTCGCCGATGCCTGAGAACAACCTGCTGGCCTACAGCCCTCGGCTTACCGGCAATGCGCTTGGCGTCGGGCGTTACATGGACGGCCTCACTGTCCAGGCTTACAGCGATCTGGACAAGGTGATGACCTCGCTGGACCTGATCAATCTTTCCGCGCCGGCCGGTGACCAGAAACTGCAGCAAGCTATCAACCAAATGGGCGCCGAGCGCCTTGGGGCCCTCGGTCGAGCCGGTTTGTATCAATCGAGGCTGTTCATGAACCAGTTGACCGCGGCTTCCAGCACTTTCTCTCCAGGCAGCCGCGCTGTCTCGGCAACCGATGACCAGGGACGCCGGACCTGGATACATGCCCAGGGAACCTGGGCCAGACAGTCATCCGACTCAGACCGCACCGGCTATTCGCAAAACACCGCGATGGTGGTTGCAGGCATTGAAACGGTCCATCAGGAGCATTGGAATTTCGGGGCAGCAGCCGGCTATCTATCCTCCGATCTTGACTGGGCCGCGAGCGCGCCCGGACAGGCAAAACTGGACACCGGCTATCTGGGCGGCTACGGCTCCTATCGGGCGGATGCCTTGATAGCGACCGGCCAGCTGTTCCTGGGTTACAGCGGTATCGACACCCGGCGGAACATCAATATTCCCGACGCAGGTTTGTGGCCCGGATACTCGTTCGCGGTGAACCGAAGCGCTGACGGATCGACTCATGCCCTGTCCAGCGGCGCTCGTGTTGATGTTGCGCGGGCTTTTTCTTTAGATAAGATTGCGCGGTCGATTTCTTTGCAGAAAGTTAAGCTGACACCTTTCGTGGGTCTTGAGTACCAACGCTTCGATCGAGGCAAATTTACCGAGCAAGGGGCCGGCAGCATCGATTTGGCGGTACAATCAAAAACCCTCGACGACCTGCGCGCCCGTGTCGGCGTTTCTCTGGAGGTAGCGCTGGGCAAGGCCGCCAACCTGGATTGGTCGGTGGATAGCAGCGTGCTGACATCGCCCCGGCTCTGGGGTAATACCGGAACCCTCACTGCCGGCTTCGATGGACAAACGACAACTTTCCAGTCCAGCAGCTGGCGAGCTCCAGCCGACCTTACACAGCTGGGCTTCGGCTTTTCAGGACGGAGAAATAACGCGGAAGTAGCGTTGATGTACAACTACGAACGGGGTTCCGGTCTTGAGGCAAGTGCGGTGATGGCGAATGCTGCTTGGCATTTCTGAAATAGCGAAAGACACAGCCACCGTGCCGGAAGACGCTCCGGCCATGGCCGCCTGGGAACAGGTGGGGCCTCCCGCTCAATGCCAGACTCGTGCATCAACACTGACTGGGGATAAGATGATTTTCCCAGTCAAACGCTTGCTCCAAGTGCGTAAACTCAAGTTTTTTCGTTCTGTTTTCCTGGCGTTCCGCTGGCCGACCTGATCCATGGAAAAGTCCAAATAGCGCTCATGCGCTCCCAATCATCCTAAAAATATCAGTGCGTGAAATCCGTTCGCGCTGAGCTTGCCGAAGCATGAGCGGATTTCACGCCCCACCCATTTGGTGAGCATTTACAATCCCGCCAAACAAAATTTAATTTTTTAAAAGAATTACCTCTCATCTATTCACAAACGCCAAACTGAATCGTCTATTTAAGCAGAGGCGGAAACTTTTCTGTTACCGGCTTTCATCGGTGGCTCAACACCACCTTGCTTTCATCATCTCTATAAGGAACTCGATTATGGCATTCCCTACCGCCGTCAACGATCAAATAACCGATGCCGTGACCCAAACCAACGTCAAAGTGCTGGGCGACGCCCCTGCTATGGCGATGGGCGCGATATACCAATCCCTCGCTCATTCGACCGGCATCTTGTACCAAAACGCCACCAGCGCCCAACAGCAGCTGGCAATCTCCGCACAGGCGGCCACCAATCAGGGCGTGATCCAGCTGTACAGCGTTGACACTATGGCCGGTGCGGTTTCCACTGCCAAGGTGGCTCAAAGCGATACGCCTGATACGATGCTAGCCTTGTTGACCGCCCTTAAGGCCACCAGAAGTTAGCAAAAGGCAACACCAGGACGGATTATTCGTCCCTTAATAAACAAACACCGCCTATAGGCCGACAACCCCGGCGGTAAGAACCACTACTTATTCGTAAATCCAGTTTAGGAGTTTTATTATGGCAATCCCAACAGCCGTTAACGGTCAAATCACCGATGCAGTAACCCAAGCCAACGTCAAAGTATTAGGCGACGCCCCAGCTATGGCAATGGGCGCGATCTACCAATCCTTGGCCCACTCCACAGGCATTCTCTATCAAAACGCCACCAGTGCTCAACAGCAGCTGGCTATTTCTGCGCAAGCGGCTACCAACCAGGGCGTGATCCAACTGTACAGCGTCGACACCATGGCCGGCGCAGTGGCTACCAGCAAAGTCAGTCAAAGCGACGTGCCCGAC
>JALNYY010000283.1 GCA_023229605.1 Methylobacter sp. | reverse complement strand
AGATAACAAAGCGATTGCTCAAGTAGGCACCATCTCTGCAAACTCTGATGAGTCTGTCGGCAAAATCATTGCAGAAGCGATGGAAAAAGTCGGTAAAGAAGGCGTTATTACTGTTGAAGAAGGCACAGGCTTAGATAACTCGTTGGACGTTGTTGAAGGCATGCAGTTCGACCGCGGCTATTTGTCGCCTTACTTCATCAACAAACAAGAAAACATGAGCGTCGAATTAGACGACCCTATGATTCTTATTTACGACAAGAAAATCTCCAATATCCGCGACATGCTGCCAACTCTGGAAGGTGTTGCTAAATCCGGCCGTCCTTTATTGATCGTTGCCGAAGATGTCGAAGGCGAAGCGTTAGCTACTTTGGTGGTCAACACCATTCGCGGCATCGTTAAAGTTGCAGCCGTTAAAGCGCCAGGTTTCGGTGACCGCCGTAAAGCCATGCTGGAAGACATCGCGGTACTGACAGGCGGCGTGGTTATTTCCGAAGAAGTCGGTTTGAGCCTGGAAAAAGCTGAATTATCGCAATTGGGTACAGCTAAAAAAGTGCAAATCACTAAAGAAAATACCACCATCATTGATGGTGCGGGTTCTGAAGAGCAAATCAAAGCCCGTGTTGCACAAATTCGCGCACAAGCCGACGAAGCAACTTCCGATTATGACAAAGAAAAACTGCAAGAGCGTCTGGCTAAATTAGCGGGCGGCGTTGCTGTCATTAAAGTCGGCGCTGCAACTGAAATCGAAATGAAAGAAAAGAAAGCTCGCGTTGAAGACGCGCTGCATTCAACACGCGCAGCGGTTGAAGAAGGCGTTGTTGCCGGCGGCGGTTCAGCTCTGGTCCGCGCTATTTCCGCTCTGGATAAACTGGAAGGCATCAACCACGACCAAACAGTCGGTATCAACATTCTGCGTCGTGCGATGGAAGAGCCTCTGCGTCAAATTGTTTCCAACGCCGGCGACGAGCCTTCAGTTGTATTCAACGAAGTGCAAAAAGGCAAAGGTAACTTCGGTTACAACGCGGCAACCGGCCAATACGGCGATATGATCGAAATGGGTATCTTGGACCCTGCGAAAGTAACCCGTACTGCGCTGCAAAACGCAGCTTCTGTTGCCGGCTTGATGCTGACTACTGAAGTGATGATTGCCGATGCGCCTAGCGATGACAAACATGCACACGGTGGCATGGGCGACATGGGTGGCATGGGCGGTATGGGCGGCATGATGTAATCGTGCCGTCTTAAAGCCTTGTGCTTTAAGTGCTTAAATCAAAGCCCCGGTTGTTTATAACAGCCGGGGCTTTTTTTATTGCAGTAACGGATGGTCGTGATTGTTATGTGTGTCGAAGTATTGCTGGGGGATTTTGATCTGGAAGTTACCGGCATTTATTTATAGGCTGTGCTAAATTTAAACAACTGATACCGTAAAGTGGAATGATTTTCAGAGCAAACAGCCAGACTAAGCTCAGTCTGACTCCAGAAACATTTATAACTGACACAACCCATGGATATTACCAAAAAGATTCGTCTCGGCGACATGCTGATTCAAAACCAGATTATCACCGAGGAGCAACTCATATCGGCGCTGGCTGAGCAAAAGAAAACCGGTAGACAGCTGGGCCGCACCCTGATCAATTTAAACTTTATCACTGAAACAGAACTGCTTAATTTTCTGTCGCAGCAATTAAAAATCCCGTTCCTGGATATTTCACAATATCCCCGTAAACCTGAAACCGTCAAACTATTGCCTGAGACTGCGGCCCGGCGTTTTCGGGTCCTGCTGTTGGAAAATAATGAATACGATGTCCTGTTGGCCATGGCCGACCCTACCGATCTCATGGGGTTGGATGAATTAAGCCGTATACTGAAAAAAAACATTCAGCCTGCCGTAGTCAGGGAAGCTGACTTGTTAATGGCGATAGACCAGTCCTATCGCCGCACCGATGAAATCGATAAACTGGCTGAGCAATTGCGCAGCGATATGTCGGATGATGACAATATCGACCTCAATTCAATGCTGACGTCGGCTGAAGCGGCCGATGCGCCTGTTGTTAGATTGTTGAAATCAGTATTTGAAGACGCCGTACAAGTCCGGGCTTCCGACATCCATATAGAACCGCAAGAACATAAACTGTATATCCGTTTTCGCATTGACGGCATACTGCACCAACAAACTGAAGCCGACCTGAAAATTTCCACAGCGCTGGTATTGCGGCTCAAACTCATGTCAGGGCTCGACATCTCCGAGAAGCGTTTACCGCAGGATGGCCGTTTCCAGGTCAAAGTGAGGCAACAGGCCGTGGATGTGCGTATATCGACCATGCCGACCATCTACGGCGAATCCGTAGTCATGCGTTTATTGATCCAGAACGCCGAAGGATTTTCGCTGGAAAAACTGGGGATGCCGCCCGAGATGCTGGTCCGTTTTCGTAAACTGCTGCATCGTCCGGATGGCATGATACTGGTTACCGGGCCAACCGGGAGCGGTAAAACCACCACTCTTTACGCAGCCCTCAGTGAACTCAACTCCTCCGCCAACAAAATTATTACCGTGGAAGACCCGGTCGAATACCGTTTGCCCGGTATTAACCAAGTGCAAATCAACGAAAAGATCGAGCTCGACTTTGCACGGGTACTG
>JALNYY010000113.1 GCA_023229605.1 Methylobacter sp. | reverse complement strand
TATATGCAGGGTGATGTCTTCATCGTCATCTATCTGTGGAGTAACATCCAGCGCTATGCCGGAAAAGAAAACATCCAATTTGGGATAAGGTGTGGTGACAATGGTAGAGCCTATTGAGCCAACTGTGCCTCCTGCGTTACCAGTTTGAATATCATAAGCGAAATATTCATCCTGGCCGACTTTAATAATGGCTGTTTGATTATTTAAAGTTGAAATTCTCGGACTGGATAACACATTGGTTTTCCCTTGAGTTGCCATCAATTCGACAAAAGCATTAAAACTGCCGGAATTGGCGCCCAAGGTAAAAACAGAAGCAAACGTACTAGAGCTCATTACCCCACCTATGCCAGTTAGTAGCGGGGCCCTCTGGATGCCTTCTCTGACGATGCTCTCCCAATTAACGCCATCTTGATGACTATCGTCAAGGGTAACTTCCAGTATTTTAGCTTCAAGGATAACTTGCCGGCTGATTTGGGTTTGTGTGGCAGACAGGAAGCTTTCGACTTCCCGCAACTGCATGGGTTTAGCCCGGACAATCACAATGCCCGACTGCTGGTTAATGTCGACGGTCGCCTGCGGGTCGACGGCAATAATGTGAATTAAGGAATCTTTCAACTCCTGCCAGAAGTCAGTTTTTGTAATGGTGCGCACTGAACTGCTCGATGAGTTGGACGTTTGTTGATAACCGCCTCCCCCTCCTCCTCCTAATGGGCTGTTTCCCAGTGGGCTGTTGCCGATTGCACTGCCGCTTCCTTGACTGCTATAGCCTTGTTGGCCGCCGCCTCCTTGTGAACCGGTTTGGCCGCCTTGTTTTCCGGAGGATACGCTGGTATTTGAATTGCCAATCCTGAGCAAATCCAGCCGGTCTATTTTAAATGTTTTGGTTTGCAATGTTGCGGGATAGATGATGTACCCCATATCGTTTTTTTTGTAATCATAACCATAGATTTTTTGTACGGCATCAAGGATTTGGGGAATGGTTACATTTTTCAGTTCCAATGAAATCGTGCCGGTTACATCAGGATGCACCAGCATGTTGTCTTCGGTATCCACCACCAGGCCCATAAAAAATTCACGGGCATCGGCGTTATTAACGGAAATATTGAGGTGCGCTTGCTGTGCCGGGTTTTGCGGGCTGGACAGAGTTTGATTGAAATCAGGAACCAGAGCATCGGTAATGGCGGCCGGTGTTTGAGTATTGCTGGGGGCTCGCGGCGCGGTATTGGAAAAAGTATCGGCAACAGTGGATGACTTTTTGGGTTGAAAGGTAGCGCAGGATACCAGCAGCAATGCCAATGCCATGGTAATGACTGGGTAGGTATTATTCATTGATAGCATGCATCGTATTTATTGTGTTTTATAGGGACGATGCACCAATTGCAGCGTTTTACGCTCGCCGTTTTGCTCAATGGTGACCGAATTTTTGTGAATGCTGATAATTTTAATAATAATCGGATGTGCCGGGATAGGGCGGGCTTTCGATTGCTTATCAGTATTCGTTTGTTGTTGAGTGCTGGCTGCCGTATTCATGGGGCCTTGATTCAGAAGCTTGGTAAGATTGCTGTCTCCGGTTACTGCTGACAGCAGGGGGGCTAATATGTTTTCCGGTTTTGGGTGATTCGTTTCCGCATTCGTAAGTCCCGTTATTTTATTGAGCAGTTCAGTTGTTTTGTCGCCAGTGATAACGGTATTTTCTGGAGCTGCAGGATTAGGATTTACGGGCGAAACCGGTTCGATTTCGATGGTTTCGCCTTGTTTGGCAGAGACGCCATTAATGGTAGCACGTCTGTATTTCGATGAAATCAGGATGGACGATAAGACTAACTCTGTGTCGGCAGCAGCATTAGCGGCTGCTGCCGGCACTGGATAGGCCGGTTGCGTCGGATCACGGAATTCTGCATGGCATGGCATAGAAACAAGCCATGCGAGCAATATTATTCTAAACACCAAGCCAGCTCTCCTTGAAGCTGAGTGTGTACGCTCTGATCGTGGTTTCTGCGGCCGGGTAATCTATAACCCGATAGTCGATGCTTTCCCAGATAAAATGCCAAGGCAGTGATTCCAGCGCTTTTAAATAATTGAGTGTGTCTAAGTAACTGCCGTAAAAAGTGATCGCCAGCCCGTGTTTATATACCGGGAGTCGTTGCGGTTGTTTCGATTCCAGCAAGGTGGTTACCGGTAGCGTGTCCAGCTTTATCAGGGTTAACTGATTATTCTTAGTAAGTATGTCGCTTAATGCGACGGCCATTAAATGCGGAGGGACAAAGCTTTTACTGCCCTGCATCATAAGTTCTTGCAGGCGGTTGTATTCGGCTTTTAACCCGGCCAGTTTGTTCCGGTTATTCAGGTTAGGGTCTACATGTGAGCCGTTCTCAAGTTTTATTGCTGTGAGTTGTTGCTCTGCTATCTGCTGTTTAAGGGTTGTTAGCTCCTTCTGAGACGCTTGCTGTTTTTTTTGGGACGGTTGATAGAAAAAATTGTCCCAGCCGACCCATATGCCGATCAATATGGCAACGACCACGATGACTTTTTCTCGTTGGGTCAGGGCTTCAAATTTTTCTTGAAGATTATTGAGCATGGTCTTTTTTATCCGGAGCCTCCAAAGACGTGCTGAGTTTAAAATCTATTTGACCCTGTATTTTCTCAGATGTCTGCATAATCAGCTTAGCGAAAGTATGCCCGTTAAATATAGGTTCTTTTTGCAGTTGTTGTAGAAAATAAGGGATTTTTTCCGGCTTAAAGGTGCTGCCCTCAATGTTGATGATTTGTTGTTGCCCATCAAAGTACAGCGCAGTTAGCCACACATCGGAAATCGACTGGTTGGACAATGCCTGAAAATAGCTTGAAAAGCCGGGGGATTGATCAGTGTTCTTGTCTGACAGCAGTTGCATGGTTTGTGTTAATTCATCCAGCATATTCTGCTGCTGCGCGATTTCTGTGGCGAGATGAGTGTCGATTTCCTGATTGGGAATTTTGGAGGCGAGCAGATTTACCCGCGTCTGTTCCGCATCCAAATTCTGATGGGATTGTTGCACTTGAGTTTCTATGGCTTTTAAATTCCAGATTAAATGCACATTGAAAGCGATAAACAGCAGTGCTATAGCCGACAGACCAGCCCAGTACGGGTTAATGTCGGATTTGTTTTGTTCTTGCCTAAGGATATCCCGATATAAGTTAACTTGTTGTATCATAATGATTCTATTGCATAACGTAAGGTTGCGCCGATGGCCGGAGCGCAAAGCGATTGAGTCCGTGCATCCACTAAAATGTCGCAATCGATAATAGTGGATAGATCTATCATGTGGGCTGTAATGCCCAGATTGCGGCTCAGGCTGTCAAGTAAGTTATGAGTGTTTTCCGCCAAGGGGATGACGGCTAGAGCTGAAATGGGCGGAATTCCATAATAACTTTCCACATAATCCAGCGAACGTTGTATTTCCAGGGCCAGATTGTTGTGAGCATTAACTGCTGCCGGTGCTGGATTGCGATCCTCTAGTTCCAGTTTTTTGTAACCGATCTCAAATTTACGGGATACGTAAATAACCGCATCTTTTTGTATCAGTAGGGTGCCGTAAAATTCCAGCAGGTATAAAAGAGCAATGCCGCGTCCGTTTTCCGGTAGTTGTACTGCCAGGTTACGCAGGGTTGTTTCCTGAATATCAATGACTTTGAGCTGTAGGCCCGCCTTAGTGCATTTTTCGATCTGATTCTTGATGATGTTAATGGGGCTGGCAATGACTTCCAGCATTTTACTGCTGTTAGCGCGAACAGGCATGGGCGTCTGGTAATAATCGATGACAGCTTTATCGACGGGAAAGTCAATGAGTTCATTTATTTTCCAGCGTATGGCTTCGATGATTTCATTTTCATCGACTGTCGGCGTCTCAACATTGACGCGGCGGTAGTTATCGCTAGTCAGTACCAGATGGCAATCATATTCGGCAAGATTATGTTGGAGCGCAAGTTCATGGAGCACGTCTTGTTGAGTATCAGGTTTTCCAGCATCAATGAATTCGCAGTGTATAAGGGTTAACTCATTGTCTCCCGTGAGCTTCGAGATGGCAACAGCGATGCCGTCCTGCAAAAAACTGACGCCGACAATACCCTTGCAAACGGTTTTTTTTCTAAAGAGCTTTTTTAACAGTTGCACGATAGATAATCCGAATCGATTTTATAAGAAAAGTGCTATAAACTTCACAGTTTACATAAAATTAGCGGATATTTGTTATTTTATTCGTAAGGTGCGGGTTTCGTCAGGCTGCTATAAACAAGTAAAAATTACGCCTCCTCGCTCAAGGATAGCGCTATTTCCTGAGACGATTTATGATTTATTTTAAAGCCGCGCATTTCTAAAATGCCTTTGGTATTAAGTGAAATGATCAGGTAGAGCGCTTCGGGGTAGGATGCCTGCTCTAAATCGGCGAGCGAGGGTGCTGCCGGTGCAGCCGGGTGAGAATGATAAATGGCGAACAATTCTTCTCCTTGATCGCGCATTTTAGCCATGGCTGAAATTTGCTGGCCGGCATCAAGCTGGAAACGCTGCTGAGGCTGGTCGGCGGTATTCTTGACCGGATAGCAACTGCTCGGCAGGCCGTTTTTACTGCCGATAAGTCCGCATACTTCAAAATCCGGGGAGATTTGCGCAAGATGCAGCAATTGATTGGTTATTTTGCGGGGAATTTGGATGTGTTCTTGGGTCATAATTTAGGCCTCAGCTTGGCAAATCTGTTCGGAGCGGATGAGCATTAACTCACAGAGTGTCAGGCAGGATAGTCTGACAATGAATTCCATTGACCGTAAGTCGCCCGGGGCTGTCCGGATAAGTCTGTATAGCTTTGCACGTTATCATAATGCAAATCTTTAAACAGGGCCTGGACTTGTTGCTGTTGGTCGTAGCCGTGCTCGATCAACAAGTGCCCGCAAGGTTTCAGGTAGTTGCGCGCGGCGGCGGCGATAATGTTTATGTCGGATAGCCCCTGCTCGGCGGCAGTCAAGGCTGTTTGCGGTTCAAACCGGACATCGCCTTGTTGCAGGTGTCTGTCATCTTCCGCAATATAAGGCGGGTTGCTGATGACCAGGTTGAATTTGGTGTCGGGAACCCCGGCAAACCAGTCGCTTTGGTAAAACTGAATGTTGTTGGTTTGGTGTTTGCCGGCATTGAGTTGGGCGATGCGTAAGGCGGCTAAGCTAAAATCGGTGGCGCTTATCTGAGCATGCGGGCGTTCAGCGGCCAAAGTAACGGCAATAATACCTGAACCTGTGCCCAGGTCAATGACCGTGAAAGGTTCATCTGCCGGTATCAATTTTAAGCTGAGCTCGATAAGCAGTTCGGTGTCGGGCCTGGGAATCAATACGTCAGGGGAGACCTGAAAATCCCGCGACCAGAACTCCCGGTTGCCGGTTATATAGGCGATCGGGATGCCTTTTTGGCGTTGTTCAAGCAGCACCCTGAAAGCAACCAAGTGCTCGGGTTGTAGTTGCTTGTCCGGCCAGGCGCGAAGATGGGAGCGTGGCTGGTTAAGCGCCAGGCACAGTAATACCTCTGCATCCAACAAGGCTGAATCGGAGACTGATGATAGTGTGCCGGCTGCATCCGCCAGTACGGATTTTATGCTGTGCATGTAACTTTAGTCTTCGCCCAATTGGGTGAGCAATTCGGCCTGATGTTCGCTGATCAGCGGTTGTAAGACTTGTTCCAGTCCGCCCTGCATGATGTCGTCCAGTTTATACAAGGTCAGGTTGATGCGGTGATCCGTCAACCGTCCCTGCGGGTAGTTATAGGTGCGGATGCGTTCGGAACGGTCTCCGCTGCCGACTTGCAGCTTTCGGGTGGCCGATTGTTCCGCATGGTGTTTTTCCTGCTCGGCGGATAACAAGCGCGAAGCGAGTAAAGACATGGCTCTGGCGCGGTTTTTGTGTTGCGAACGCTCGTCCTGGCATTCGACGATGACGCCGGTTGGTACATGGGTAATGCGTATCGCGGATTCCGTTTTGTTGATATGCTGTCCGCCGGCTCCGGAGGCGCGGAAAGTGTCGACTTTAAGGTCGGCGGGGTTTATGTCTATGGCGTCGACTTCGTCGACTTCCGGCATGATCGCGACGGTGCAGGCCGAGGTATGAATGCGGCCTTGGGACTCCGTTTCAGGTACGCGTTGCACCCGGTGTGCGCCGGATTCGAATTTTAATTGGGAATAAACATCCTTGCCGGTAACGCGCAGTATAACCTCTTTGTAGCCGCCGTGGTCGCCGTGGCTTTCGCTGATGAGTTCTGTTTGCCAGCCTTTGCGCTCGGCATAGCGCTGATACATGCGGGCAAGATCGCCGGAGAAAATCGCCGCTTCGTCGCCGCCTGTTCCGGCGCGTATTTCTATAAAAATGTTGCGATTGTCGTTGGGGTCTTTGGGCAGCAACAAAACCTGTAATTCACGCTCGATTACGTCCAGCTGGTTTTCTGCATCATTGACTTCTTCCTTGGCCATTTCCCTTAATTCAGGGTCGCTGTCATTGGCCATTTCCTTGGCTGAAGCCAGACTCTCCAAGGTTTGTTGATGGCGTTTGTAGCAATCGACCAGCGGGTTGATTTGGGCGTATTCCTGGCTCAGCGAGCGGAATTTGTTTTGATTGCCTTGTACTTCAGGTTCCGAAAGCAGGGCGGCAATTTCGTCATAGCGTTCGCACAGGTTTTCGAGTTTGTGTTGTATGGATTGCTTCATTGAGAGTTGGTTAATTTAAAAATTTCGCGGGCGGCGGCAATCAAATCGTGTCGTTCGTTTTCGGCGGCGGTTCTGATTTGGGTGCTGGGCGTATGGATGAGTTTGTTGGTCAGGCTGTGGGCCAGCCGGTTAAGGGCAAGTTCTGCGGGAACGCCGCTTTTTAGCAGACTTAAGGCTTTTTGCAGGGCTTCATCACGGGATTGTTCGGCCTGATGGCGATAATCCCGAATAGTTGATTGAGCGCCTTGGGCGCGTAACCAGGCTAAAAAATGATCCACTTGGGTGTCGATTATTTCTTCGGCCTGTTCTGCCGCCAAGCGGCGGGAATTCATGTTTTGATCTATGGTGTTTTGCAGGTCATCGATGGTGTAAAGATACACATCCCGGAGTTGCTCGACTTCCACCTCAATATCCCGAGGCACCGCGAGATCGACCATGAACATCGGTTTGTGTTTGCGTTTTTTGAGGGCGCTTTCAACGCGGCCCTTGCCCAGTATGGGCAGTTGGCTGGCGGTTGACGAGATAACGATGTCGGCTTCGGCCAGATGCGCAGGCAATTCGGATAAGGCGATCGCATAGCCGTTAAACTGCGTGGCCAGGGCGTGGGCTTTATCATAGGTGCGGTTGGCGATAATGATGCGGCCGATGCCTTGTTGCGACAAATGTCGCGCGGTCAATTCGATGGTTTCACCTGCGCCTATTAAAAGGGCGGTCTGTTCGCTGAGTTTATCGAAGATTTGCTGCGCCAGTTGCACGGCGGCAAAGGCAACTGAAACGGGGCTGGAACCAATGGCGGTGTCGGTGCGCACTTTTTTGGCGGCCGTAAAAGTATGCTGAAACAGTTTGCCCAAGCGCTTGCCCAAAGTCCCCGCTTCGTAGGCGGCCTGATAAGCCGTTTTCATTTGTCCCAGAATTTGCGGTTCGCCCAGAATCATGGAATCCAGGCCGCAAGCCACGCGAAACATGTGGCGGATCAGCTCGCTATCGGTATGGCAGTACAGGTAAGGCGTAAAATCGGCGGCACTGATTTGTTTGCTTTGAGCGACCCAGTCAATCAGGACTTGTTTATTCGCTGTTGTTGAGGTGCAGTAAAATTCGGTGCGGTTACAGGTTGACAGTATGGCGGCTTCGCTGATTTCTTTGATGCGCCATAACTCCTGTAACGAGGATTCCAGGATTTCGGCAGGGAATGACAGGCGCTCACGGATCGAAACCGGCGCGGTATTGTAATTAATCCCAACTGCAAGAAGTGTCATGTGTTTTTAGTTCAAGGTAAAAGATTCAAGGATCAATAGTTCAAGGCCGTTTTTTTAAATTGCGAACCTTTTACCTTGAGCCTTAACGTCTGTATTATGTGAGTGTATTCTAAGAAATATAACGGCTTTATCCAAATGGAATAAATCAGCTGTCTGATTCAACTGGTTTTTCTGATAATCTATAGCAAAATATGTGCAGGAAATAAATAGGACGATTGTGTGTTAATTTTTAGATTGTTTTCAGTGATAATCCTTGTTTTTCTTAATGGTTGCGCCGGTTCGCCCGAAAAATCAGGCGCGCAGGAGGAAGTGGTTGAACCTGTAAAAATAGCCGAGACCAAGGAAAAAACGCAACAAAGCGAAGTAAAAACAGCGATAGATCCCGATGTGATGTATATGCTGATGGCGGCAGAGATTGCGGGGCAAAGAGGGCAGTATGCAGTTGCGCTGGAAGGCTATATGGAGGCTGCCAAGCGTGTTAATGACCCCAGGTTTGCGGAAAGGGCGGCAAAAATCGCCATGTATATGAAGGATGGCGAGAAAACGGATGAGGCCGTCTCTTTATGGCTGAGAGAGGATCCCAATAATCTGACGGCAAGAAAAATTGCCGCATTGTCGGCATTGAGATCCGGCAATAAACAGGCGGCTGTTGAGCATTTGAATGCAGTGCTGAAGATTGATCCTGCCGGATTTGAAAAAACGGTGCTTGAATTGGCCAATGTTCTGCAGCGAGATGGTAAGACAGACCTTTTTTATGACGTGCTGGATGCCTTGGCGATGAAGAATCCTGATCATGCTGTGGTATATTTTGTGCAGTCATTGCTGGCTATGGAAATGAAAAATAATGCACTGGCTGAAAAGAAAGTGCAGCAAGCGTTGAGTATTCAGCCGGATTGGGATAAAGCGTTAATATTACAGGCCCAGATAGCGGTATTTTCGGGGGATTTGAACAAGGCGAAAACCTTGTTAAAAAATGCAACCATTAAATATCCTGAAAATGACAAACTTAAAAAGCTGCTGGCGCAGGTATTAATAAAATTATCTGAATATGAGGCGGCGGGTGAGGTTTATCAGGACCTTGTTTTGGCCAATCCGAAGGACGCCGAGAGTCAGATTTCCCTTGCATTAGTTCAGCTGCAATTGGACCGTGACGCCAAGGCAGAGGATATCTTTAAGCGGTTGCTTGATCAGCCTGAATGGCAAAATCAGGCCAGCTTTTATTTGGGAAAAATAGAAGAAAAACGTGGGCATACGCAAAAGGCGCTGACATGGTTCGATAAGGTAACTGAAGGACCGTTTGTTTTTGAGTCGGCAATTTCAGCGGTTGCATTGCTGGTAAAAGAGAAGAAATTTGATGAGGCTGATGCGCGGTTGGATCTGTTATCAGCCCAATTTCCAAAACAAAAAATACGTATTATTTTGATGCAGGCCGGGTTGTACGGTCAGCAACAACAATATGAAAGGGGTTTTAGGTTATTAACGGATGCGTTGGCTGTCCAACCGGATCAAAGAGACTTGCTATACACGCGTGCATTGATGGCGGAACGCCTTAACAAGCCGGATGTGCTGGAAGCCGATCTGAAAAAAATATTACTCAAATATCCTGATGATGCCGAGGCTTTAAATGCATTGGGCTATAGCTTGCTGGGCAATGCCGGTCGCTATGCCGAGGCGGAAAAGTATCTGCAACAGGCGCTCAAATTACACCCAAATGAAGCGGTGATTATGGATAGTTTTGGCTGGTTACAGTTTAAGCAGGGAAAGTTTGAGCAAGCTTTGGGTTATCTTGAACAGGCTTATGCAAAACAGCAGGAGAGTGAAATAGCTGCTCATCTTGCCGAGGTGTTATGGGCGTTGGGCAGAAAAG
This sequence comes from Methylobacter sp., assembly GCA_023229605.1. Classification (GTDB taxonomy): domain Bacteria; phylum Pseudomonadota; class Gammaproteobacteria; order Methylococcales; family Methylomonadaceae; genus Methylobacter_A. The sequence goes on along the minus strand of JALNYY010000113.1, from coordinate 4,358 downwards.
AGGAGGCCAGAAAGATATTTAATAAGGCTATTAAAAGAGCGCCTGAAGATGAATATTTGTTGGATTTTCAAAAGAGAATATTGAGCGGCGAAGAATAGCGTGTTACGTTTTAAAATAGGGGTGTTGATTGGAGGCGGGCTGATATTTTTGTTGTCAGCTTGCTCAGTTGTTTCAGTTAAGCCGGATGGGAATTATTCAAGAGCTGCAATGCTTCGTCTTTATGAGCTGGGATACTGGTCGTTTGAAGGCCGATTGGCGTTAACGGGGCAAAATGATTCCTGGTCGGCTAATATTAGCTGGGAGCACAGTCCTGAGACCGAGAAAATAAAATTGTCCGGCCCCATGGGGCAAGGGGCCATCGTTATTTCGTTAACGGGAAATGTCGTCACCATAGATCGAGGTGGGGACGATGTGCAGTCATCGGCACAGCCGGAAGAGTTTATTAATCAACAATTGGGCATGTTTGTTCCTGTGCGGTCACTGCGGTATTGGGTGGTGGGTTTACCGGAGCCATCTCACTCATATAGGGATACCGATGTCGGCTTTAATCAAGCGGGGTGGATGAGTGAATACAAGCAAATGCAGGTTGTTGATGATGGCGCTATGCCGCACAAAATGACGGTTATGAATAATAAGGTCAAGTTAAAGTTAATTATCGATCACTGGGTTTTGAATGGCACAAAAGCAAATTAATCAGTCTGTGTGGGCGGAAAGATGGCCGGCACCGGCAAAACTGAATTTAATGTTACGGATTACCGGGCAAAGAAGCGATGGTTATCATTTGCTACAGACAGTATTTCAATTTATAAACTTATGTGACTGGATAATATTCCATCCCGCTGATGACGGGCGAGTCTGTTTGCAAAGCCCTATACCCGGAGTTCCTGAGGCGGATGATCTGACGATCAGGGCAGCAAAGCTGTTAAAAGCAGAAACGGGTTGTGGGCGCGGGGTATGCATTGAGGTCGAAAAAAACCTGCCTATGGGGGGCGGGCTTGGTGGCGGCAGTTCTGATGCGGCAACGACGCTGGTTGTGCTGAACCAGTTGTGGGGGCTGCAGTTGTCGATGGAAAAGTTGATGGAACTGGGTTTGAGCTTGGGTGCGGATGTGCCGGTTTTCGTCTATGGTTATTCAGCGTGGGCGGAAGGTGTCGGCGAAAAACTGGAGAAAATAGATATTCCAGAACAGTGGTTTGTGGTGATAAAGCCGGATTGCCATGTAGACACGAAAGAAATATTTTTAGCTAAAAATTTGACACGGAATAGCAAATCAATCAGAATAGCCGACTTTATAGCGGGCCAACACCAAAACGATTGTCTTGGGGTGGTTCGCGAGCGTTACCAGTTCGTTAAAGAGGCTTTGGTTGATTTGTCTGAATTTTCTGAGGCAAGGTTAACCGGGACGGGGGCTTGTGTATTTGCACAGTTTGATTCAGAAAAAGCCGCAGCCAGTGCGTATCAGTCGCTTCAAAAGAAATGGCGGGTTTATCTGGTCAAGGGCATAAATGAGTCGCCTTTGTTTTCAAAGCTGAAGAACGGTAATTATATATCTTGATTATTGGGTCGTCGCCAAGCGGTAAGGCACGGGGTTTTGATCTCCGCATACCAAGGTTCGAATCCTTGCGACCCAGCCATTTATCTCCGCTAAGTTGAATTCTATTTGGGAGTGCTTGATGAGTGACACCTCTGTGATGGTGTTTTCTGGAAATGCTAACTTGGCTTTGTCAGAGGGTATAGTAAAGAAGCTCAATATGCGTCTCGGAATGGCGACTGTCGGCAGATTCAGTGATGGAGAAGTCGCGGTAGAGATTGAAGAGAATGTTCGCGGTAAGGATGTTTTCGTTATTCAGCCGACTTGTTCGCCAACAAATGAGAATCTAATGGAGTTGCTGGTGATGATTGATGCTCTTCATCGGGCTTCGGCGTCACGGATAACTGCGGTAATGCCATATTATGGCTATGCAAGACAAGACAGAAGGTCGCGATCGGCGCGTGTACCGATAAGTGCAAAGCTGGTTGCAAAAATGATTGAGCAGGCGGGCGCGGATCGGATTTTAACGGTTGACTTGCATGCGGATCAGATTCAGGGTTTTTTTGACATTCCGGTGGATAATGTTTACTCATCGCCTATTCTTCTTGGTGATGTGTGGCGGCAAAAATATAAGGACTTGATTGTAGTCTCTCCGGATGTAGGCGGGGTTGTCAGGGCTAGAGCCCTTGCAAAGCGATTGGATGATGCGGATCTTGCGATTATAGATAAGCGCAGGCCTAAGGCTAATGTTGCAGAGATTATGCATATAATCGGCGATGTTGACGGCCGCAGTTGCGTGTTAATTGATGACTTGGTTGATACGGCAGGAACGTTGTGTCATGCCGCAGGGGCATTAAAAAAGCATGGAGCTGTCAAGGTTGTCGCATATTGTACGCACGCGGTGTTATCAGGCCCTGCTCTAAAGAATATAAGTAATTCAGAGCTTGATGAGTTGGTTGTTACCGATACTATCCCGTTGAGTCATGAGGCTGCTGGGTTGGGTAAAATAAGGCAGTTAAGTGTTGCAGAAATGCTGGCTGAAACCATAAGGCGCATAGCTGTTGGTGAGTCAGTTAGTTCGCTCTATGTAGATTGACGACTGTAGATTGTAAAATTAAATTTGTTGTGCTTGATAGCACGGGGTTGAGAGAAAAATGTCTAACGTATTTGAGTTTGTTGCCGAAAGTCGTGGGCAATCAGGTAAAAGCGCCGCCAGAAGAGTGCGTCGTACAGGTAATGTTCCTGCGGTAATATACGGTGGGCATGGTGAGCCTCAAATGCTTGTGTTAAGCCATAACGAAGTGATTAAGCATCTTGCTCATGAGGCGGTCTATTCGCATGTGTTGGATATTAGCGTTGATGGAAAGATGGAGAAAGCAGTTCTGAAAGGTGTTCAGCGTCATCCTGCTAAATTTCAAATCTTGCACATGGATTTTCTTCGGGTAACCATGTCAGAGGCATTAAAAGTGCATGTGCCGTTGCATTTTATCAACGAGCATACGTCCGTCGGCGGGAAGAAAGGTGGTATTGTAACTCATGCGATGGTTGATGTTGAGGTTTCCTGTTTACCGACTGCGCTGCCTGATTATATTGAGGTGGATTTGAGTGGTTTGGATATTGGCGAGTCGGCTCATCTTTCGGATATTGTTTTGCCTGTGGGTGTTGAAATTGTAGCTTTGGCGCAAGGTCCGGAGCATGATCATCCGGTTGCATCAATGATGGCTTCAAAAGCAAGTAAAGACGATGCTGCTGGCTAGTGGCTTGTAAGATAGCGTATGATTAAGCTTATAGTTGGCCTGGGTAATCCGGGGCGGCAGTACGAAAAAACCCGGCACAATGCCGGGTTTTTGTTTTTAGATAGGTTGGCGTCTGAGTCAAATTGTGGCTGGGTTAGAGAGTCTAAGTTTGATGGGTTTCTGCTGGAGATTGGGTGTGCGAGTGGCAGGGTGATGCTGTTAAAGCCGGATACGTTCATGAATCGAAGTGGCCAGGCTGTCGGCAAGGTTGTTCGATACTATAAGTTGCTGCCGGAAGAGGTGCTTGTTGTGCATGATGAGCTTGATTTTGATGTTGGCGTGGTGAGGCTTAAAAAAAACGGCGGGCATGCGGGGCATAATGGCTTGAGGGATATTATCGCGCATCTGGGTTCAAAAGAGTTCTATCGCTTAAGGGTGGGTATCGGGCGGCCTTCGGCCGGAAAAGCCGTTGTGGACTTTGTGTTATCGGCCCCCTCTAAAAGTGAGTGGGAGTTGATGTTGTCGGCTTTTGATCTTGCTGGTAGTTATGTGGGGCAGATAGTTGCAGGTGATATGTCGGTAGTAATGAATAAATTGAATTCAGATAAATGATTGATTGACAGTATGGGTATGATGAAAGATAATAGCTGGGTTATCCGATAACGGAGGGGTTCCCGAGCGGCCAAAGGGATCAGACTGTAAATCTGCCGGCTCTGCCTTCGGAGGTTCGAATCCTCCCCCCTCCACCATCTAATTAAAAATATCCGCGGGTGTAGTTCAATGGTAGAACTCCAGCCTTCCAAGCTGATCACGTGGGTTCGATTCCCATCACCCGCTCCATTATTCATAAAGTTAAGCTCATATAGCTCAGTAGGTAGAGCACTTCCTTGGTAAGGAAGAGGTCACCGGTTCAAATCCGGTTATGAGCTCCATGTGTTGTGTTGATTATTAGGGGTGTATTTTAATGGCCAAAGAAAAATTCTCACGTAGCAAGCCACACGTAAACGTCGGCACAATCGGTCACGTCGATCATGGTAAGACTACTTTAACTGCTGCTTTAACAAAAGTAATGGCTGAGCTTCAGGGCGGAG
>JALNYY010000282.1 GCA_023229605.1 Methylobacter sp. | reverse complement strand
CCTGATGGCTACCTTTGCAAAGGATTGCTGAACCTCTTTATAAAACTCTTCAAAACCTGCTCCGTGAAATAATTTAACCAGAAAAGCACCGTCTTTTGCCAACACCGTTCTGGCCGTATCCAAAGCCAACTCGCCCAAATAAAGTGAGCGGGGCTGATCCACTCCCTTATTGCCGCTCATATTTGGCGCCATATCCGACATCACCAGATCGACCGAGACGCCGCCAAGAACTGCGTATAACTGATCCAGAACAGACTGTTCACGAAAATCCCCCTCTATAAAATCGACACCCTCCAGCGGATCCATCGGCAAAATATCCAGAGCAATAATCTTGTTTTTTTTACCGACAATCTGCCTTGCAAACTGCGACCATCCGCCGGGCGCAGCCCCCAAATCAACAACATTCATTCCCGGTTTAATAAGCTGATCTTTCTCCTGAATTTCTTTCAACTTAAAAACCGCGCGCGAACGATAACCCTGAGCTTGCGCCATTTTGACATATTCATCATCAAAATGCTCCTGCATCCAACGACTACTGCTTTTACTTCGTCCCATAATTATATTTTTTAGTGTAAAATTTAGGCTTTTTTGATTTAGGAATAAAGAGTGAACTCTGCAGATAAGAAAAAACTTCGAGCCGAAGCGCACAGCTTAAAGCCCGTCATTATGATTGGTCAATCAGGACTTACAGCGGCCGTGCTGGCAGAGATTGAATTGGCGCTGGACACTCACGAACTGATTAAAGTGCGAATACGCGCTGAAAGGGAAGACCGCAAACTAATCAGCGAGAAAATCTGCACCGACACCGGGGCCGAACTTATTCAGAGTATCGGACAAATTGCAGTTATTTACAGATTAAATCCTGACAAATAATTGAATCAGGGGTATGCCATCAAGCAACCCCTGCCCCTCTAAGCGCGATTAAATATACTGGATTGAAATAACTTCATAGTCGACATTGCCGCCCGGCGCCTTAACCGTAACAACATCTTCAACCTCTTTTCCGATCAAGGCTCTGGCAATTGGCGAGCCGATTGAAATACGCCCTTCCTTGATATTAGCTTCATCTTCGCCAACAATCTGATACGTTACCTTTCTCTCGGATTCGATATCTTCTATTTCTACCGTCGCACCGAACACCACCTTTCCATTGGCATCGACCTTGGTAACGTCAATAATTTGCGCATTGGACAGTTTGCCTTCAATTTCAGAAATCCGCCCTTCGGTAAAGCTTTGCTGCTCTTTCGCGGCATGATATTCGGCATTTTCTTTCAAGTCACCGTGCGCCCTAGCCGTGGCAATCGATGCAATGATGCGCGGGCGCACAACCGACTTTAACTCTTCCAATTCGGCACGTAATTTTTCCGCACCTTTAACGGTGAGCGGTACTTTATTCATTTTTAAAACTCCAATAGTTTCTTGGCTGTGGGCGCGTACTCATGTGCGCCCACAACATTTTTATCAAATCAGGCTCTTATGCAGATCCTGCAAGCAATTCACATCGCCTGCATCCAATTCACCGAGCGCGTAGCAGGCCGCTCTTGCACCTGCCATGGTCGTGTAATAAGTTACCCGGTGCTGCAGGGCCTCTCTGCGCATGGTAAATGAATCCGAAATTGCTTTTGTGCCTTCCGTTGTATTAATAATCAGCTGAATCTGATCGTTTTTGATCATATCAACCGTGTTAGGCCGACCTTCGTTGACCTTATAAACCACCTCGCAAGGAATGCCCGCCTCTTTAAGGAACCTTGCCGTGCCGCCGGTGGCGACAATTTCATATTTCTTATCTACCAGCATCCTGGCGACGTCAGGCGCCTTGGCTTTATCCGCATCGCGAATACTGATCAGCACTTTGCCGCTGTGATTCAAATTAACGCCCGCAGCGCGCTGAGATTTGGCAAACGCCTCGCCAAAAGTCTTGCCCACGCCCATCACTTCGCCGGTCGATTTCATTTCAGGCCCCAACAACGGATCAACACCTGGAAACTTAACAAACGGGAATACAGCCTCTTTAACCGAATAGTAACCGGGAATACGCTCTTTGGTAATGCCTTGTTGCGCCAAGGTTTGTCCGACCATGCAACGCGCCGCGATTTTAGCCAGCGGATAGCCGGTTGCCTTGGATACGAAAGGGGCCGTGCGCGAAGCTCTTGGATTGACTTCAAGCACATAAATATCCTCGCCCTGAATAGCAAACTGGGTATTCATCAACCCCACAACCCCCAGAGCCTCGGCCATTTTGGTCACTTGTTCGCGCAATTTGTCTTGAAGCTCCGGCGCCAATTCATACGGAGGCAGCGAACAGGCGGAATCGCCTGAATGCACACCGGCCTGCTCGATATGCTCCATCAAGCCGCCGATCAATACCTGTTCCCCGTCATAAATCGCATCAACATCCATTTCGACAGCATCGTCAAGGAAACGGTCCAGCAATACCGGCGAATCATTCGACACACTGACCGCTTCTTTCATATAACGCTGCAAGCCCTCTTCATTGAAGACGATTTCCATGGCCCGGCCGCCCAAGACATAGGAAGGCCGAACAACCAGGGGGTAACCCAGCTCTCTTGCCGCATTAATCGCCTGCTCGACGGAACGGGCCGTTGCATTGGGTGGCTGCCTTAGATCCAGCCTTTCCAGCAGTTTTTGAAAA
>JALNYY010000281.1 GCA_023229605.1 Methylobacter sp. | reverse complement strand
TTCCAGCTCGTCGAGTTCGGCTTGAGTTAGGTGGTAACGATTTGACATTGCTTGATTATAAATAAATCATGGCTTTATTGGCTACTTCTAAACCAAATTTTGATTTGTGAGGAGTATAACCAACGTGCGGCAAAAAACAAGCTATCGCCAGAGCGCAAAGCACGACTGGAAGCATTGCACGGATGGAGTTGGGAGGTTGATGCTTATTCGGATATGTGGGAAGAAGGCTTTCGAAACCTCAAGAATTTTGTGGATCGAGAGGGGCACGCCAAGATAACTTTCGATTACATAATGGCAGGTGGATATCGCCTTGGTCAGTGGGTAAGAGTCCAACGAAGAAAAAAAGAAAACATGTCGCCGGAGTGTAAAGCACGGCTGGAAGCCCTACCCGGATGGAGTTGGGATCCCTTTTTAGATATATGGGAAGAGGGATTTCGCTACCTTAAAGAATACGCAGATAGAGAGGGTGATTGTTTGGTTCCATCGTTTTATAAAACAGAAAATGGATATCGCCTTGGACAGTGGGTAATTCAACAACGAGCAACAAAGGACAGTATGTCGCCGGAGCGCAAGGCCCGGCTGGAAGCATTACCCGACTGGAATTTGTCTGGGCAAAAAAACTGGGATGAATGGTTCAGCCTCCTTAAAGAATTCGTAGAACGCGAGGGACATGCCAAAGTCACTCAACACTTCAAAACAGAAGATGGACACAATCTTGGTCGATGGGTAAACACCCAACGACAAAGAAAGGATAGCCGCTTACCGGAGCGCAAAGCTCGACTGGAAGCATTGCCGGGATGGGTTTGGCGAGTTGAGTAAGATTGTTAGTTCGGTAGGGTCCGCTGTGCGTACCTTTGAGAAGGAGAGGGTCGTCTTTCATTGTGCATGTTTAAAAGAAAGTCATGTCGGGTTAGCATAGCGTACCCCGACTATAACTTAAGCGGCTTTCTGTTCCTGCAAAGGCAGAAGACCTGAAGCGCTGGCTTCTAATATCACCATCTGCACAAGGTGATTACTCGCATCGTAAGACAAAACCACATTCCAATCTTGCGTTGTTTCTCTAACGATAGGATTTTCACTGAAATGCAGTTCCAATATGTCGTCTTCAGGATAGTAAATTGTTTTCATAATTCATTCTCGAAGATAAAGTGATACATCTTATTGTTTCTATGAGATTATCCAGGGATAAAAGTAAAAAGAAAGGGGCTTAAATTGAACATGGGTGAGCTTATATCTAAGCCAAGCCGGGCAACGCAAAGATGCTGTTCAGCCAAGCTTAAGTTTTGACTTCCCAAATGTCGAGTATTAATATTTAATACATCTTTTGAGAGGTCAACATTATGCCCAGAAATACATCCGTCACCTTGGGTGAGCACTTCGACAAATTCGTGGTTGAAAAAATAAAGGAAGGAAGATTTCAGTCTGTTAGTGAAGTTGTTCGTGCGGGTCTACGAAAACTCGAAGAGGATGAGGCTAAGCTTCAAGCATTGAGGCTAAAGCTTCAAGCCGGGGAAGACAGTCCGGTGGTAGAGAATTTTGATGGGGATTTTTTTATTGCGGCAATGCATGAAAAACACATCAAATGACGCCAAGCTACCGCATCAGACAGCTGGCTGAAAATGATCTGGAACAAATCTGGTTATATTCATTTCATGAATGGGGTTTGGAGCAGGCGGATAGATACATCCGATTAATGATAGGTCGTTTTTTGTGGCTTGCAGAAAATCCGCAGCTAGGCAAACGGCGGGATGACGTTAAATCCGGCTACTATAGTTTCCCAGAAGGGAGGCATGTGATTTTCTATGCCATTACAGAAAGCGGTATCGATATTATCGGTATTCCTCATCAACGTATGGACATCATTGGTCATTTAGAATGATGTTCATGCAGCCCTGCAGACTTGAATAAGCCGGTTTAAGAACTGGTGTTTCCGGCAAACACCTGATGTTGACGTTCGGTGATGATTAGTGGCTTGCTCCTCGACCCGATTGAACGCGAAGTGAAACCGCTGTTGTCCCTTTTTTGCTTTTATACTGAGCCAGCAATCTTATCAACTCGCAAACTATACCGATTGAAAGAACGCCCGCTGTTTTTCTGCTCTTTGCCGTGAAAAGTCACTGTTACTAAATCCCCCAGCGCGGCGTTATGTTGTTTCAGACTGTGTATCAAATAACGATTTAGGCCGACACTCACAACCGAGCCGTTATCATCCTGTAAAAGCATGGTTTTTTGTTCGTCATAGAGTGAGTTTTTAAAAGTGCCGCTGCCTTGAATTGCGCCAGCGATTGTTTCGCCTGCCGACGGTTGCCAGTAGGTAACTTTGTTTGTTGCAGGTAGGTTTTCAGTCATTTTTTTATCCTGGGTTTGTTAATGGCGGCAGCTGGGTACAATTGTACTCAGTTCATCTTAATCCTGCTTAATAGCAGTGAACGCAACGGGCATGAAAAGGGGGCGGGGAATAGCCGGTTAAACACAACGTGCTGATTTGTTGTGTCTTTCGTGTCTTTCGTGTCTTTCGTGGATAAGCTGCGGTTTTCAGGTTAATTGGAGTCCGTAATTTATTTAGAAAAAATTGTTGAATTTCTATAAAATTACTCATTACTGTAACAATTCTTCATATCAAGTCTACATGGACCTAAAATTTCTCGATTTCGAACAACCTA
>JALNYY010000280.1 GCA_023229605.1 Methylobacter sp. | reverse complement strand
AAATCCTCATCGTCGGCAGCGGCGGCCGTGAACACGCCCTCGCCTGGAAAGTTCAGCAATCAGCCAAAGTCGAAAAAGTGTTTGTCGCGCCCGGCAATGCCGGTACCGCGCTGGAACCGTCTGTTGAAAACGTCGCCATTGCGGTCGACGATATAGCCGCACTGCTGGCATTCGCCCAAAAAGAAGCGATCGGCCTGACCATCGTCGGCCCCGAAGTGCCTTTGGTTTTGGGCATAGTTGACCGTTTCCGGGAAGCGGGCCTCAAATGCTTTGGCCCGACCGCAAAAGCCGCGCAACTGGAAGGCTCCAAGACTTTCTGCAAAGACTTCATGATCCGCCACCACATCCCGACGGCGAAATACCAGTCTTTCACCGATAAGCAACAGGCCATCGATTACATCAAGCAACAAGGCGCGCCGATCGTGGTCAAGGCCGACGGCTTGGCCGCAGGCAAAGGCGTGATCGTCGCCCAAACCGAACAGGAAGCGATAGCCGCCGTCGAAGACATGCTGTCCGGCAATGTATTCGGCGAAGCCGGTAACCGCGTCGTGATCGAAGAGTTCCTGACCGGCGAAGAAGCCAGCTTTATCGTCATAGCCGACGGCAAACACGCGTTACCAATGGCGACGTCTCAGGATCACAAAGCGCGCGATAATGGCGACCAAGGCCCCAACACCGGCGGCATGGGCGCTTACTCCCCAGCTCCGGTCGTCACCCCTGAAATCCACGCCAAAGTCATGCGCGATGTGATCGAACCGACCTTAAAAGGCATGGCCGACGACGGCTTGCCGTATACCGGCTTTCTGTACGCCGGATTGATGATCAGCTCTGACGGCACGATTAAAGTGCTGGAATACAACTGCCGCTTCGGCGACCCTGAAACCCAGCCGATCATGATGCGCCTGAACAGCGATCTGGTAGAGCTTATCGAGGCAGCCCTGGACGGCAATCTCGACCAAACCACCAGCGACTGGGACGAACGCGCCGCATTAGGCGTGGTACTGGCGGCAGGCGGTTATCCCGATGCCTCCCGAAGCGGCGCGGTTATTTCCGGCTTGCCTAGCGAGGAACACCAAGACAGCAAAGTGTTTCATGCAGCCACCAAACAAGTCGGCAATGATCTGGTTACAGCAGGCGGCAGGGTTTTATGCGCCTGCGCTTTAGGTCATGATATTAAAGAAGCCCAAAGCAAAGCCTATGCGCTGGCTAACGGCATCCATTGGGATAATGTCTATTACCGTACCGATATTGGTTTTAAGGCTATAAAATCCTCGTAGAGTCGTTGTGCGTACCCTACATGACTAATATTAGTTAGGACTCTCCTCCGGTATACACCATGAAAATAGTCTGGCACCACTGCACGTCATACGAAGAAGCTCGGAACTACTCGCGTATCATTTATCTGCACGAGTGGAACGATAAGCCGTTCTATTGGGGCATGGCACACAATAGCTTCTTTGGCGGACACATGCGAGAACTCGACGGTTTGCGTGCGAGTGGGCGCTACAACACTGGCTACCGTCACTGGATTGAAGGCTGTCTGAGGCATGGCGCTAAGCTTTACATTGGAAGTCTTAGCAAAGAAGCACTAGAACACATAATCGAGGTCGAGAATTTCCTTATCTACACCTACGGCCACGAAATGAATACCAAAGTCACTCCTCCAGCCCGTCTGCTTGAAATCAAACATATCGGCTCGGTTCCGGTATCAATTACGGGCGCAAGTGGACTCTAACCCTGCACTCAAGCGGGGCTGCACAAAACGCGCAGCCCCTTAACTCTACGCTAGACTGCATGGACACGTTTTCCGCTAATGTATTTGAAGGGTTTGATGTATCTGAAGATGAGGTGGCTCATTTCAGAAACAATCATGTAGGATTCTGCAGAGTTGATATGAATCGATTGAGTCAATTCTTATTAATTCAACTGACGTCTATTAGCAAGCATAGAGCCTACAATTCTTTTTCCATTACTGATGTTATCCAAGAATTAGAAGGGGTTGGACGTGGTTGCAAGCAGCGAGTCGATCAATTTAAGCATCTGCCTCTTAAGGGGCTCTTCAAAGCCCATTTTTTTGATGCGCAATTCCTGACTAGAAACTTGATAAATCACTGGGGGCTTGAGTGTGAAAACAGCCCAAAGCTTAATTCCCTCTTCTCTCGCGTGACAGCGGAAGAGAATAAAACTCCTTCAAAATTTGGCTGGCACGGACATCTTGCCCACGAAATGATAGTAGGCGGGTATGAAGAAAAGGCAAAGAAACGTACCGGTGAATGGATTATTTTTGCAAAGCACAACAACCTAAACTACTATCTTTGCATTTCTAGGCACACAAAATCGAAACAAGAAGATCAAGAAATTTATGATTTTCTCAAATTACTCTGCGAGCGTGAGTACCCGTTCCTATTATTCGATGCAGCAGTCTAATCTCTCGACCAACCAGACCGCCCAAAAGCTACTCTCCAGCGGAACGGAGAAAAAAATCAAAGAAAAAGCAGCTTCAACAGCTCATCACGAGTAAGCTTGAAATGTGATTGGATGTCAGCGAAGATCGCAGCCAATGTGCCTATTTTCAAAGGATTGTGAGCGGGGATGGTGATGTGGTGTTCGCCGTTTTCAAAGGTTGTCAGACGTATGTGGCTGCCGGTCTGACGGGTGATACGGTA
>JALNYY010000279.1 GCA_023229605.1 Methylobacter sp. | reverse complement strand
TAGCCGATCCAGGGTTTCCGCCGTAAAACGCATGGTTTCCCAGTCGGACGTCGAGCCCATGATGATGCCAACCAGTGCGGTCATGTGTTACTCCTTATTAAGCAGGTAATCATAAATGTCTAATAGTTATCACAAAGGGAAACGCCATTAAGTTAAGGATTTTTCCGTTCGTCCTAAGCCCTTCGGCCTTCGGTTACGCTAGGAGAGCCTTGCCGAAGGGTGAATGGAAAATCCGAACCCGCTGAGTTAAGCCATTCATGGTTCGTCAAGGCTCTCCTGAGCTGAGCCGAAGGGCTCACCACGAACGGCTTAACCTCACCACAAACGGCTTAACTGAATGACATTGCCTACATATATCAGAAAAATCAAAGCCGCGTAGTATCGCATAAATGCCGGAGCGTTCATCTTTATGCACAAGTATTTTAAGAGTCGTCATTCCGGCAGGGATTGCCGGAATCCAGGCTGCAGGGATGCGAAAGCTTGATTTATCTAACCAACTCCTCTTTTGCAAGACTTATTGTCCGCTTCGGCATTGCCTTCCGTCGCGTCCTGGGCCCGGCAATCCCTGCCGGGACGACGCGGTTAATAAGCACTGGTGTATAAGTTTTTACCTTGAATTTCTAATTTTCATCACTATCGAGCCCCGCTTGTTCGGTAATGCTTTTGGGAAAGGTCTTTTTGACTTTAACGCCCAGTTCGACAAAGCTGCTGGCCTGGCGGATCAGGTTGCCGTTGCCCTGGGTCAGTTTATTCATCACGCCGTCATAAGTGCTGTTGACGGTGCTTAACTGCTTGCCCAGTTTATCCAGGTCGTCGACGAAGCCCCGGATTTTGTCGTAAACCAGCCCCGCCTTGTCGGCGATAGCCCTGGCATTTTCGTTTTGCCGTTCGTAGCGCCAGATGTTTTCGATAGTGCGCAGCGTCGCCAGCAAGGTGGTCGGCGTGACCACGATGATTTTATGCTCGAAGGCGTCGGTAAATAAACGCTCATCGGCCTGGAATGCGGCGATGAAGGCTGACTCAATCGGCATAAACAACAATACAAAATCCAGCGACCTTAGGCCTTTTAAACCGGAATAATCCTTGTTGCTCAAACCCTTGATATGCTCCCGCACCGCTTCGGTATGCTGCTTTAACGCAAGCACCCGCTCCTGGTCGTCTTCGGTGGAGCAATAGCGCTCATACGCCAGCAACGACACTTTGGAATCGATCACCACGTCCTTGCCTTCGGGCAGGCGGACGATCACATCCGGCTTGAACAACCGGTTATCCTCGTCCCGGAATGCGCCCTGGGTTTCATACTCTATGCCTTTGCGCAGCCCCGATTTTTCCAGCACTTTTTCCAGGATCATTTCGCCCCAGTTGCCCTGGGCTTTCTTGTCGCCTTTGAGGGCGCGAGTCAGGTTCAGGGCTTCCTGGTTCATTTGCGCGGTGTCGCGCCGCAACGAAACAATTTCCTCGCGCAGGGAAATGCGGTCCTTGTTCTCGTTGTCGTAAACCGTTTCTATGCGCTGCTTGAACTCGCCCAGCTGTTCCCTTAACGGTGTGACGATATGATCCAGGCTGGTTTTATGGTGCTCGGTGAATTGCTTGCTGCGGTCGTCGAAAATCTTGCCGGCCAGGTTTTCAAACTGGGTGTTCAGGCGCAGTTCCGCATCCAACAGCAGTTTCAATTTTTCCTCGGTATTTTTCGCCTGCTCGTCCATGCGGGCCTGCAATTCGGCATTATGAGTTTTGGCATCGATGAACAGATGCTGCAACTGCCTGAATTCGGTCTCGCGGTTTTGAAACTGTTTTAGCTTTTCTTCGGCAACAGCCAGATCGGTCGACAGTTGCCGGATCAGGGTTTTATCCTTGCCGTTCAACAAACGCATGGTCAATGCGCCAAGCAGAAGGCCTATAAAAGCCCACAGTAGCGGGGGAATGGTATTGATAAAATTCATATTAATGCGATCGACTTTCCGAGTCTATCGATATGCTCTACAAGCAATTGATTCTCCAACGCTTCGTAATGCAGGACATCGAAAAAATACGGCAAGGGCAGAATACCGTCGGTCATATTCATTTTTGCCCAAGGTTACAAACGCTTGAATACGGCTTCTGCAATATCCAGGGTTTTTTCCAGATCTTCATCGCTGTGCGCGGCCGAGACGAAACCGGCCTCAAACGCTGAAGGCGCCAAATAAACACCCTCATCAAGCATCGCATGGAAAAAGCGCTTAAACAGGTGTTGATCGCAGAGCATGACCTGCGCAAAGCTGGACACTTGCTTTTCCGCGCTGAAAAACAGCCCGAACATGCCGCCGACGCTGTTGGCGGCCAACGCGATACCGGCCTGGCAGGCGCGAATTTTCAGGCCTGACGTCAGTTTTTCGGTTTTTGCGGTCAATGCAGGGTAAAAGCCAGGCTTAGCTATCAGTTCCAGGGTTTTTAAACCGGCGGCCATCGCGACCGGATTGCCGGAAAGCGTGCCTGCCTGATAAACAGGGCCGAGCGGGGCAAGATGCTCCATGATTTTACGCGAGCCGCCAAAAGCGCCGACCGGCATGCCGCCGCCGATGATTTTGCCCAACGTGGTCAAATCCGGCGTAATGTTATAAAACCCCTGCGCACCGTTTAAACCCACCCTGAAGCCGGTCATCACCTCGTCAAAAATCAGCACACTATT
>JALNYY010000278.1 GCA_023229605.1 Methylobacter sp. | reverse complement strand
GATTTTGCCCCATGACTGCTAAACCGATTAAGCCAATGTTCGCTTTCATAGTCGCCTTCTTTAAAGAGTGGTAACTTATAAACAGATGCTGTCTTTAAATAATAGAACACGGATTTGACGGATTGAAACGGATATTTATCAGTGTTTATCGGTCAAATCCCTGTCATCTGTGTTCTATTTCTTTCGTGTTAAGTTAATGCTTGCCAGGCTCCAGTTTTACGCCCCGTCTTTCATAGGTTACATAGGCTTGCAGCGCGGTCATCTTCGGATCGTCGGCCGTAAGGGGCTGCCCTTCCAGCGGGTTTTTAAGACACCAGTTGATCATTTGCCAAAGCGGTACGACTTTACCTAACTGTTTTTGAAATTTCGGATAGGTTTCGGGGTGGGTATTGGCTGCATTGGGATGGCATTGGCCGCAGGCAACGCCGTTGCTGCCCAGCGTGGGGCTGGTCCATAGCTCGCGGCCTTCGGCCACAACGTCCATAAACTGCTGCTGCCAACGCTGCACGTCGGCAGCGGTAAATTCATCGGCCAAGGCTGGACCGCCGGCCGCAAAGGTTAAGCACAGCGCCATCGCTATTTTTTGATAAGTAGACATGTTCTTGCTCCTGTGTGCGGCTAATAGTGTGTCTGCGGGATAATCCGCGCCTTTTCGTCCTGATAGACGGTGTCTTCAGGGTGTTTTTTCTTCGCGTTGTAGCGGACGGTCCGTTCTGCATTGCTATAGAGCATAAAATCCAAGTCCGCATTGCCATTGGCCATGTTGATAAACTGCCAGCCGGTGGCGTCGCGCTCAAAAAACGGATCGGCCCGGTTCATCGGTACCGTCAGCTTCGGCAGGTGCTGCTCCGCCTGGGCATACGATTGCGGATAGGGCCACGGCCAGGCGGTCGCCATGACCGAGTTGAAGCTGATATTGCCGATCTGGTTGTACTGTATCTGGTGAACGTGACCGTAGATGACCGAAACCTTTTTGAACGGTTTGAGTAAGGCCTGAACCTGATCGGCGTCTTCGGTCCAGAAGTTCCACCCTTTATAAATTTTCTGTAACGGCGAATGGGAAAACACCACCACCGGCGTATCTTTGCTGATCTTGGCCAAGTCGTTTTTCAGCCACAGCCGCTGTTCATCGCCAACCATGAACGGCGAGCTGTTCGGGTTGTCGAGTCCGGCCATTTCCAGCATGCGTTGCTCGGCGGTCGGCCAGCGATTGAAAGTCCAGTCGTCATAGGTTTTGATGCTGTTCAGCACCACGAAATGCACGCCTTTATGGTCGAAGCTGTAGTATTGCGGGCCGAACAGCTTTTCCCAGTATTCGCCCAGATCCAGGTAATAATCGTGTTCGCCCATTACGTGATGGACATCGCCATGCAATGCCGACAGGATTTCGGCGCCATGATCCAGCTCGGCCTTGCTGCCCAGTTGCGCCAGATCGCCGCCGAACATCACAAAATCCGGTTTGGGTATCAGCAGGTTGGTTTCGGCAACGGCGCGGATCAGGCCGCGATCCCAGTTTCTGACGAAACGGTTGCCTTTAATCTGCTGGATATGGGCGTCCGAGATGTAGGCAAAGCTGAAATTCCGGCTGCTGTCTGCGAAGGCCAGTTCGACCAGACTGACAGGCAAGGTGCTGCCGACGACTAAAGCGCCTGCGGTTTTGATGAAATTCCGGCGACTGTTATTTATTGCGTTCATAGAGCGAACTCCTTATTTAGTCGGTTACTGGCGCAGGTTCGGGAATGGCATATTGCGGGCTGGTCAGCGCTTTCATAAAGTCCACCAGATCGTCCAGTTGCGTATCAGTCAGATTTAACGGGCGGATGCCGCCGCTCAGGAAGTCATTGACCGGTTCGCCCGCTTGATTCACGCCGCCGTTGTTATAATGAACCATGACCTCTTTGAGGGTTTTCAGGCTGCCGTCGTGCATGTAGGGCGCAGTCAACTCGACATTGCGCAAGGTAGGCGTTTTGAACGCGCCGATTTGGGTTAATTCATCGGTCACGGCAAAGCGGCCTAGTTCAGACGATTTTTTATCGGTCAAAACCATCTTGTCGACATTTCCGCCTTTATTTTTGGCTTGCAAAAAGGCTGCAGTCAGTCTGGGAATATCTTGCCGTATCCGGTTTATGCCGATGCCGATGTTGTGAAAACGGCCGTCGGTGAACAGCGCGCGGTCCTGCTCGATGGTATGGCAGGAAACGCAACGGCCTTGGCCGATGAACAGCCGGAATCCCCGCTCTTGGGGTTCCGTCAGCGCACCGGCCTGGCCTTTGAAGTAATAACGGTCGAACGGCGAGTCGCCGGTAACCAGTGTGCGCTCAAAGCTGGCGATGGCTTTGGCGACATGATCTATGGTTATTTTTTTGCCGCTGACCCCGAATACGGCTTGGAATGCGGGCAGATAATAAGCATCCTTGCGGATAATTTCGAGTATCGGCTCGTAGTCGGATAAGCCGTGCTCAACCGGGTTGATTAACGGCTGTTTGGCTTGGCTTTCCAGATCCGGTTCACGCCCGTCCCAGAATTGCGACTGGTTGAATGCGGCATTGAGCACGGTGGGGGCGTTGCGCGTTCCGGTCAGTCCGTGATGCCCTACCGAAACCGGCAGGCCATCGGTAAACGCCAGGTTATCGTTGTGGCAGTTTGCGCAACTGACCGTGCCGTTGACAGAAAAGTGTTTGTCATGAAACAGGTTA
>JALNYY010000277.1 GCA_023229605.1 Methylobacter sp. | reverse complement strand
ATCTAGTGGTCTTGCCAACCAATACTCATTGCCCTCTTCATCTTGCTGGCGGATGCTATCGAAATTGGCGTGATGTTGTTCGGAAATACGTTTGTTAGACATGACAGGCTCCTTTGCAAATTTCATTGTGCAGATAGGGGATCGAAGGCTTGGGCAAGCAAACGTTCAGGGATTTTATTGAGGTCACTCAACTGTTCTTGAAGCGCATATTTTACCGGCTTTAACGTTGCCAAGGCTTTGGACACCCTGAGCTGTTCTTGATAAGGCGGCAACAGAATCAAACCTTCCGCCAGTCGATTGAACAGCATCCGTTCCCGCACCGCACCGCGTGCCAATGAATTGATGCATTGCTCGCCATAAGGCGATCTGAGCCAATAATAAAACCAGCGCGAATCGACCAGCCCGGCTTTGCCTTGCAAGGCGACATAATCCGGGCTGGTGATGCCGGGTTCATCGTCGTCATCGACAAAGGCAATCGAGCCGATCAAGATACGCATCGGGTTGTAAAAAACCGTGCCGCAAAATACCGGCTTATAGCGTTGCGGCTGTTTGCCCGGCGGTTCTTTGGCGGGAGCCAAGCCGCCACGGGTTGCACCCAATACCGGGTAATCCGCCCAGGTTTCTCCTATGCCTTTTTTGACTTCTTCCAGCACCTCGCCCAAACGGGTTTCGATGACCGGCGATTGTTCAATGCTTTCGCGGATGTAGGCATTCGCCAGATTGACTATTTCCTGTTGTTGCACTTCTAAAGCGTTTCGGGCGATTTCTACTTCTAAGAGTTGGGTTTTTAGTTTAGTGGCTATTTGGCGTTGTTCATTTAATGGCAGCCAAGGAATTGACTGAATAAATATCTGCTTATCCGTAACAGCAGGATATAAAGCACCTTGAACAAGAGCAACCAGTGAATTAACAAACATCTTTGATTGCACAAAGAAAAACAAATAGTCTGGGTTTAATTCTGGGCCGCAACGAAGCACACAAAATCCTGTGCTACAAATCTCACCGTGTAATTCACTAGGCACAATCGCAACCGCATTCAGATTAGGTCTGGTTGTTGAAACAATGACATCACTTTGATTCACTACTTGGCGAGCACGGACAGAAGCAGATTTTCCATTTATTTTCCAAGGTGAAGTTATTTTTTTAGTTGTATTATCGACAGCAGAAATATCAATGTACCAAAACTCCTTGTCAGGCTGAGCTTTTGGATTGATAAATACAATATTTCGTTCACACAAATCATTTAACGGGCACAAAACAAATTTCATACCCCAAACAACCTACCTTTAGCCTCAAGAATTACCGCCGCCGGTTGTCCCCATTTTTTCAAAGCCGCCAAGCCGCCAGCGCGGCTAATTTCCGGCACCTGCCAGAGCGAGTCAGATTCCAACGCCTCGGTGCCCCCCAAACCAAACTGATGACCGAAGCCTTTCAACACAACCGCGGTATCGTTCGGCATGTCTTCGAACCAGGGTAGATTCCGGTCGAGATAACCTTGGCCGCGCTCTTGCCGTTTCAAGGCTTGGGCGCGATAGCCATGGTGAGCGAACATGTCGTAATAATCAAAATCCTGCATCTCTTCCAGTTCCCGTAATACTTCGGGCGAGTAGTTTTCGCCCAGCAAATGATCGATCAAATCGCGGCGTTTTTTGTTTTCTATCCACAGTTGCCGAAAATCCCGCAAGTTGCCCGCCTCGCTGAGCACCCGTTGCAGCATTTCCCGGCGGTATTCCTCTATCGGGATTTTCACATCCCGGCCTTCGCGGCGGCTCAGAATAAAGCGGCCTTCCGAATTGACGGTGACGGTTTGCCCGCCGATTTGAATTACCGGCGGTTCGTCTTCTCCTTCGCCATCATCTCCGCCGTCTTCGCCTCCACCGCCGCCGGTTTTGTTTTTGCCCGAGCTGTCTGCGGTAATGAAATCGGTGCCGAACAAGTCGGTTACGCCGGTATAGTCGTACAGCCAGAATTTGTATTTTTGCGTGACTTCGTCGATACGGGTGCCGCGTCCGACCATTTGGTAAAACAGGATGCTGGATTCCAGGTAACGGAAAAACACCACGGCATTGAGCCGTTCTATATCGACGCCGGTTGCCAGCAAATCGACGGTGCAAGCGATGAAAGCCCGTTCGCCGGAGCCGCGCATCGGCTCTATCATCTCGCGCCCGCCGTTGGCGCTGCCCATGCATTTGAATGCGTAATGTTGTTTGGCGACGCGGCCCTGTTGCTTGCACCACGCGCTGTAAAGGTTATTCATCTGCATCGCGACACGGTCGGCGTGGATTTCGCGGGTGCAAAAAATAATCGCTTTCTGCTCGGGGCCGCCGTGTTGGCAAAGTTGCTTGAACAAATCCTCGCACATGGCCGCAATGCGTTCCGGCATCAGTAGTTGGCTCTCGAAATGCCGGGACGTGTATTGCTCTTTGATTTCTTCCTGCCTGATTTCCCGACCGGTTTTGGCGTCAATCGGATTGGCTTTAAGCACCTCTTCTCTGGTAAATGTTTTGCCGTCTATCGAGGCCTTGCGCTTGATGATTTCGCAAGCGGCGAGGTAGCCGTCTTCCTGGGCTTGGATCAGGTTGTATTCGTACACCGGTTCGCCGAAATATTTGAGGTTGTTGGCGGTGATCAGCGCATCTTCTTTGTTTTGCGTTTTGGCTTCGCGCAGTTGCCGGGGCGTGGCGGTCAAACCGATCTG
>JALNYY010000276.1 GCA_023229605.1 Methylobacter sp. | reverse complement strand
TCATACGCTGATTTTTCCGTTCATCCTAAGACAATATTGCTGTGGGCATTGACAAAAATCTCCAGTCTTCTCTTGGCATTTTTGATCCTTCTTTAACCGCCGCAGATGCCCGTGAACACGACTTGCTGGACACTGTTTACCGGGACATCGTCACTTAATAAATATGTAAAACTCTGGACTTGATCTGACAATTGCCAAAATTAGTCTCAACTACATCAGACATTGATTGTCTCAGTTCGACCCGTTGCGGTCATTGGGTTGTAGAATTGAATGTCGGGTTTAGTGCGTATTCCGATCATTAATGATGCAAAAGGGTTAAAGTGTAGGGTGGGCAATGCTTTTCTGCCCACCGTTCGAAGGTAACCCTTTTGAATCCGCGTGGGCACAAAAAGCGTGCCCACCCTACCGGGCTAATTGCATACTTTTTACGTCTTATGGGTTAAATATTGTATCTAATTCCATAAAGTCTTTGTAAGAAACAAAGTGATACCGCTTGCTGTTAGCGATATTTGTATATAAATCTAGCAATTCACCTGTGTTGTCGCTGCATAATAATTTCCCTGAATCATCAGATATTGCAATTTTTAGTTCGTTAAAAAACTGCTTTAGAGTCGTCTCTCTTTTTATGTATGTGTCATCAACTTCATTTCTTTTTGGCTGTTTCATGGGTTGATTTACGATATCTTCAATTTTATTGATACACCTATTATCTTTTCGTAGTAGTAACGTCATTACTTGTATATATCGTGCAGTAGAATGTGGCGATGCATCTGCAAGGTTGTCCACCAGCTTCTCAATCTCTCCATATTCAAGCGACTTCCATATGTACTTATAAGCCTCAATATGGGGAATTGCCATAACCGCAATATCAGATCCGCAATCTGCAGCAATAATCAAGCAAATTATTGCACCTTTGAAATTGCCTTTATGCGCCAGGTACCCTGAAAGGCGATATAGTGCTCCAACATGTCCGTAATTGTGAGCGTCTATCAAAGCACGAACAGCTAAATCATCATCTTGTTTAATAAACTGGCAACCTAGGTTGTATGCTGCTACAGCGTGTCCGCTTTGGGCTAGCCTCGCGAGCTCCCAATGGTCTTTCTTTGTTAACCAGCCATTCGTTTCCCCGTTGTAGAATATTTTGTGCATTTGTTCTTTAGAGTAATTGATAATTTGATCCCATGTATATCCTGGAATTTTCTCGTTGGCTACCTTATCTAAATACTCTTTTTTACGTAGTTTGCCTCCATTCTTATGGTAACGTATGTATTCGCTTTTTATATCAGATACACGTTTTCCATCGAAGAGCATGATCTTGTCTGTGTAAATATGCCGACTAGCTTCCTGGGGCTCCATTTTGCGTGTTTTTAGCCAGTCTAAAGACAGAGAATAGGTACAGTCTGCGTGGATGAATTCGTACGTTTTCATAATGCTTCCTGCTTCAATTTTCCTGACCCACTGTTAGTATTATTTGCGCAAAGGCCATTTTTTGAGCATCCTCGTCAGTAAGGCCGGGGATTTTCTCTTGAAGGTCGAGTATTCTGTTAAGTAGCAAGCGCTTAGGCCCAAGAGGACCAGAATTTAGTATCTTTAGATCTTCGTCCGCTCGCTTAAGCAGTTTGCCTTTATGCTGTTTTTGCTGGGACGCTAGCGTCAATGTGTGGGTATCCATCATTTTGTCCTGATTTTAAGGAGAGGATGGATGTGTATAGATAAACGAACAGACCATCCTCCCATAGTTAAAACCCCCAACAACAACAACTATTATTGTTGGTTTAGAGGTTTAAGGAAGTTAGTCAGTTCATTTCGCAGAGCGTAGCTCACTGATAAAGCTGGACGCTATTGTATGTTTTTTTTATTATTATGCAAGGGTCATTTCGCTATATTTAGTTGGCTAGCTGGTTGTGTTAGTCTGCTGTCCAAAGATTAACAGTGTCATACAGTCCGCTGATTTGCAAGGCGTTTCAGGGTGGCATAGCGGGCACAGAACAAGTGCATGCATAGGAGCTCCGCTTCGCTGCGGCCTATGATGCGGGCGTTAAACTAGTAATTTATGACATAACCGGCCGTTCAGAAATCAATCTCGAAGGTCGGGAATTGGCCGAACTGAGACCGTCAGTATCAGGTTCAATCCAAACAAATGTTTTGAAACTGTCAAATCAAGTTCAGAGTTTTACAAAAAAATTCCGCCGCATGACTACACCCAGCGATTGCTATATGTCATCGAATTCGGGTTGAAGTTGTTGTTTCCTTAGGTACTAATCTTACCTCAGGCATAGTGAATTAACTTGCACGGCATTGTAAGACATATCTTAGCTGCCCGATGAGATTAAAAGTACGGGATTTTCGGAATGCTGACAACGAGGGCATCTGGGGGCTCTCACAACAACGCCTTGATCTCCGGCACACAGGAGCCGCAATTGGTTCCGGCTTTTAGGCAACGCCCGACTTCCTGATGGTTTTTGAGCGCGGTAAGATGGGCAGAGCAATACAAAACCCATCGCACAGGCTATAAATTTCTAAGTTATCTTGATTTAATGATTACCCAACAGCCGGTTTTTTATTTGCTGTAGTAGCTGAGGCGCTAAATACATTCCGTGCTGCTCGGTAAGTTGCTGCATTTTTTGCCAAGTTTGTTCAGCACTCAGTAATTTTTGCTTTTCCAGTAAAAGCAATAAACCTACCGTGCCGATCACATCAA
>JALNYY010000112.1 GCA_023229605.1 Methylobacter sp. | reverse complement strand
CGTAAGCTCATCCACCTTAGCTTTGCTATCTTAAAATCAGGTGAACCTTTCGACCCTAATTTTGCCTTGCAAAAATTAGTTTAAGACGGTATCTGCCGGGATGACAGATACCATGCCCTTCGCGTCTCGTGATGCTTATATGACTTACCTATCCATACTTCGGATAATCGGTATAACCCTTCTCATCCCCGCCATAAAAAGTCGCCTGATCCGGCGTATTCAGCGGCAGTTTTTTAGCAAACCGCACAGGCAAATCCGGGTTAGCGATAAACAGCTTACCAAACGCCACCATATCGGCATGGCTCTGTTCAATCGCGCTATTGCCGCGTTCCAGATCATAGCCGTTATTAGCCATGTAAAGACCGGCAAAACAGTTCCTCAATGCCACGTAATCCACCTGCCGCTCGCCGGTCAGCATGTCGCCTTCCAGCACATGCAGATAAGCCAACGGATACTCCGATAATTTCCTGGCGACGGCGTTAAACGTCTGCTGCGGCCGGCTGTCTTTAATATCGTTAAAGCTGTTTTCCGGCGACAGCCGTACCCCAACCCGATGGTCTCCCCAGACGGCGGCGACGGCTTCAACCACGTCAACCAGCAAACGCATCCGGTTGGCAATATCGCCGCCGTAGCTATCTTCCCGCCGGTTGGTTCCGTCTCTTAAAAACTGGTCCAGCAGATAACCGTTGGCGGCATGAATCTCCACGCCATCGAAACCGGCCGCTTTGGCATTTTGCGCGGCGCTTGCATAATCGGCGACGATGCCCGGCAGCTCACCGAAAGTCAGCGCATGAGGCGTTTCAAAATCCTGCAAACCCTTATCGGTCATGGCCTGACCGGCAGCTTTCAGCGCGGACGGCGCAACCGGCAGTATATGATCGGGCTGCAGCGATGAATGGGAGATTCTGCCGGTATGCCAGAGCTGGATAAAAATCCGCCCGCCCTGGTCGTGAACCGCATCGGTCACGCGTTTCCATCCGGCAACCTGGGCCTCGGAATGGATGCCCGGAGTTCCAGGATAACCAATACCGCTTGCCGATATTTGGCTGCCTTCGCTGATAATCAAGCCGGCACCGGCGCGTTGCCGGTAATACTCCACATTCATGTCCTGAGGCACATTGCCCTCACCCGCCCGATTCCGCGTCAACGGCGCCATGATTATCCGGTTGACTAAGGCCAAGTCTCCTAACAATATCGGCGAAAACAGATTGTTTTTATCACTTGTTACTGATGTCATGATGCGTTCCTATTAGGATGAAGTGGGTTACAACGTGGCTTTCAAGACTCAATGGCAAACATCCGTAGAGACCGTCTTCGCCATTCAAATTTGGTATTAGACCATCAAACCGTATTTGTTGCATGTTTATAACGGTCAGGTTTCACAAGCCTGCCGGGGCAGCCGGCCTTGCCGTCCGGCACAGGCGCATCCCATATTGAACCGCTATCCGCCGTTGCATAATAGCTGTGTGTTGCGTATTATCCCCCAGGCATTGATGTTTGCCGTTAGAGCTTACTGCCTTTCTTTAACCTGTCCGCAGGCTGTTTTAGGTCGTTATTGGAATACCCCTGCATAATAAAATTATTCTGCCCCCTATTTATTGAGGCTCTTGTGATTAACCCAAACACCACCCCTTGCGCTAATTTTGATTTACGCAAACAAATTTATATGGAATGCAAGTCAATGGCTAAGTACGCATTAGCAAAGGGTAAACCCGTCCCGGCTAAAGCTATTAAGAGTATTGAATCATTTGAAGACCGCAGCCCTGACGAAATTGGAGAAGACGCTCCGCCGCGAATTCGAAGAGACATCGACATCGCTGCTTTGGTCGATGTTCACGGTTTGCTGACGCGCCTTATCGAACCGGCAATACCGCAAACCGTATTATTGCTCTATGTAGAACAAAAAACCGAAACGGCGCTTAAATTCTTAGGCCCGGTTTCCCTGGTCCGCCAGCTTATGCTGGCGGCCGTCATTTCTCTGCTTGTCTTTGTAACCCTAATGGCCAGCCCATTTATAAATGGAACCAAATTAGCTGAAGATGTTCTGTCTGCGAACGGTATAGAGCAAATTGCCCGCTTGATTTTTTATATCGGCGCGGCTGGTCTTGGCGCATCATTTACAGCGCTATATACGGCTAATATCTTTATTTCAAAAGGCACTTATGATCCTTGCTACCAATCGTCGTACTGGATTCGGTTTTTATTGGGCATCATCGCTGGACTGTTGCTGGCGATACTGGTTTCAGAGCAATCCATTCAATCTGACGGCGGAATGCTGTCAAATGGAATCATTCGGCCTTTGTTGGCAATTTTAGGCGGTTTTTCTGCTGATTTACTGTACACCTTTCTGAATCGGATGGTTGAAACTTTCAAATCCTTGTTTGAAGGCAATACCCAAAACATGCTTGATGCTAAAGCCCAGGAAGCTAAAGCCAAACTCGCCGAATTAGAGACTGAAGGGCGAATGAAATTAGCCCAGCAACTAATGCAAATGCAACAGCAATTAGGCGCGGAAAAAACCGACCCGGAACAGATAAAACAACAAATCGATGAAATCCTGCAAAATTTAACGCATGCCAAATAAACCGACATGGACATGCCTTCGCCTGCCTTTAGAAGACGGCAGGCGAAGGATTTATTAAAATCCTATTCGCTACACTTCGCTTTGAAAAACAAGCACCTCAAACCTGTCCGGCGGGTTTATTATTGGTCGTCGCCTTAATTGCTTTTTTCTCGGCTTTACCCTGTATTTCATTGCTGGGTTCAGCAGGCGGCTTGCCCTCTTGCGGACCCTCATCTTCCGCAGGCGGACGAGGATCTTTACCCGCCATTAAATCCTCAATCTGCAACCGGTCGATAGTTTCCCACTTCATCAGCGCTCCGGCCATTTTATGCAGGATAACGATATTTTCCTGCAGGATGGTTTCGGCGCGTTGATAGTTGCGGTCTATTACTGCGCGTATTTCTTCATCGATCAATTGGGCGACATTACCGGATACCGAACTGCCTTGAACACCCGGATGCCCCATAAACGGCCGGCCGCCTTCCTCGCCGTAAACCAGGGGACCGAGTTTGTCGGATAAACCCCAGCGCGTAACCATGTTGCGGGCCAATTCGGTGGCGCGTTCAATGTCATTTGACGCGCCCGTGGTCACCCGGTCGCCGCCGTAAATCATCAACTCCGCAATCCTGCCGCCGAACAGGCTGGCTATCTGGCTTTCCAGCTTGCGTTTGCTGGCGCTGTATTGATCCCGGTCGGGCAGGAACATGGTGATGCCCAAAGCCCGGCCTCTGGGCATGATGCTGACTTTATAAACGGCGTCATGATCGGGAGACTTTTGCCCGACGATACAATGCCCCGCTTCATGGTAAGCGGTCAGCAATTTATCCTCGTCGGTCATGACCATGGTATGCCGCTCTGCGCCCATCAGGATTTTATCCTTGGCTTTTTCAAGATCGGCCATGCCCACTTCCTGCTTGTTGGAGCGGGCGGCAAACAGCGCCGCTTCATTGATCACATTGGCAAGATCGGCGCCCGAAAAGCCGGGCGTTCCTCTGGCAATGTATTTCAATTCGACATCGGCCGCCGCCGGTACTTTTTTGATATGCACATTCAGAATTTGCTCGCGACCGCGCACATCGGGCAAGCCGACATTGACCTGGCGGTCAAAACGGCCCGGTCTGAGCAGGGCTTTATCCAGCACGTCGGCGCGGTTGGTTGCGGCGATCACGATAACGCCTTCGTTACCGTTGAATCCGTCCATTTCCACCAGCAGTTGATTCAGGGTTTGCTCCCGTTCGTCATTGCCGCCGCCCAGGCCGGCACCGCCCCGCTGGCGGCCGACCGCATCGATCTCGTCGATAAAGATGATGCAAGGCGCGTGCTCTTTAGCCTGGGCGAACATATCCCTGACCCTGGACGCGCCGACGCCGACAAACATTTCGACAAAATCCGAACCCGAAATGGTAAAAAACTTTACCCCCGCCTCACCGGCAATCGCTCTGGCAATCAAGGTTTTACCGGTGCCCGGAGGGCCGACCATCAAGATGCCGCGCGGTATTTGCCCGCCCAGTTTCTGGAACTTTTGCGGATCGCGCAGAAAATCAACCAGCTCTGCCACTTCTTCTTTGGCTTCTTCACAACCGGCAACGTCACTAAAGTGGACGGTCATTTTGTCTTCTTCAAGCAATTTCGCCTTGCTCTTGCCAAAACCGCCGCCGCCCATGCCGCCTTGCGTTCTGCGCATGTAAATGATAAAAACCACAATCATTAGCAGCATCGGAAACCAGGAGATGAATATCTTCATCAGCAATGTCTCCTGCTCCGGCGGCACCGTTCTTATCTGAACGCCCGCGCTCAAAAGATCGTCCACTAAATGAGGATCGCCGGGGTTAAAGGTCTGATAGTTTTGACCGTCTGAAGTCCGGACACCGATCATCTGACCGGCCACTTCCACACGCTCAACCTGTCCATGCTTTAACTTGCTGATAAATTCCGAGTAGGCCAGGGAATCCTGTAGCGGAGGCGTGGAATTTATCCGGTCATAGATTAAATATCCCCCGGCAATCACAACGCCAAGAATCAGAATATTAAACAAATACTTCTTCATGTGTATCTCCTAGGAAGTGCCGCAAACGGTAGAGAACCGAGCCGACAGCTTAAACAAGCGTTAATCATAAAAAACCCATTAATTGCTTACCATAGCTGAGTTTCATTTTATTGAGCGCCTTAACCTGAATCTGCCTGACCCGTTCCCTGGTTAAATTAAGTTCTGCGCCAATTTCCTGCAAAGTCATTTCATTACCGGTATTGATGCCAAAATGGCAACAAATAACCTTTAACTCCCGTGGATCAAGGATTTTAATCGCTTTGGCTACCCAGACTTTAAGATCCGATTGCTCTATTTTTTTAAACGGCTGAACAAACACATGCTGCTCTAAAAAATCAATCGGCGCTAATGATTCTTCATCGTCACACTGATTTTCCAGCGGCACCGCCGCTTGCGAAATGGATAAAATACCATTTATTTGATCATCGGGTATTTTTGAGTATTCGGCCAATTCTTTAACGGAAGCCTCTCTGCCCGTTTTTGCAAGCAATTCATTTTTGGCGCGCAGCACTTTATGGATATTAGCCACCTGCTCACAAGGTACGCGCACGATCCTTTCGCAACGGGACAGGGCTCGGGAAATGGCCTGTTTGATCCAATAAGCCGCATAAGTGGAAAACTGGAAACCCAAATGGTAATCGAATTTGTCGATAGCCCTTAACAAGCCGGTTTGACCTTCCTGCACCAGATCGTCAAAATCCAAAAAACCGCTCTTGTACTGATTGGCTATGAATAACACCAAGCCGGAATTCGCCTCGGCCAATTCCTGCCTTGAGCTTAACCAAAGATGTTCAGCAAAAACCATATCAACCACATATTGCTGCATCTCGGCGCAAGGCAAAAAAAGAAATTGCTCATCAAATTGACTGTCGCGTATGGCGTTAATTATATCAGACAGTTTTAACTTGCCGTAGCGGCTTGATCCTTCCCTACGTTTGACAGCCAAACCGGAATGATTTTCGAACGAATGGCGGCAGGCATCCCGACCCCTGAAAGCATCAATAATGAGATCGGTCAGCACAAACAGGTCGTCAATCGAGAAAGGAAATACTTGCAACGCCTCGGTTAAATGCTGTTTTTCATCGGCACCGGTCTCACGGTTGAAGCCGCTACCCGAAAACGACAGGCTGGCCAGTAAGTAATAACTCTTGATTTCGGCTAAAGCGGCCGTGAGCTCCGATGCCGGCGGCGCTTCGGCAGCCGACTCCGGCCGGCAAGCGTCGGCTTCGTATCTATAAAGCAAACATAACGCTGTGGCGGGAAATTGTGACAAAATGTTAATCAGCTTGGCTTTGCCGGCTTCCAAATTACTCGCTATTTGAAAATTACAATGCTCAATGCTTCCTTTTACCTCATTGACAGCATCAACAACCGAAGTTCCCGGCATTGATACATGTTTATTTAAATACATCATAGCCCCCACTTAATCCGCTGGAACTCCCGCTGTAGAAAATAATGCGGTTGACAGAATTTGTTACTTTCATCTCATCATAATACCCATTCCATTGAAAAAAAATCCTTATAAAAATAGGGTATATCAGTTGCGGTCCCTTTTGTTCGCACAGATGAATGACTCGATAATCGTGTGATTCTGCTGCCGTAGTGCGGAAGCGGTAAAATATATCCTGAATTTACATCCGCCTACAGACAGCAACCATTATGACCACTATCCCTTTATTGATTACCGCCCCGCATCCTTGCAGCTATTTGGAGGGCGAGCAGGCGCAGTCCGCATTTGTTAATCCCTCATTCGGACTGAATACCGCTGTTTATTCGCAACTGATTGCACGCGGTTTCAGGCGCAGTGGCGACGATGTTTACTGTCCCTATTGTCCGCAGTGCTCGCAATGCGTTCCGGTGCGCTTACCCGTTGCGCGATTTAAACCCGATCGCCGCCAAAAGCGTTGTTTGCAAAAAAACCAACAAACCAAGGCCATAATCAAGCCCGCCGTCTTCGAACAAGCCCATTACGATCTTTATCTGCGCTACCAAAACCAGCGTCATGCGGATGGCAACATGGTAGACACCAGCCCCGCGGAATACATAAAGTTTTTAGGCAGTTCATGGTGCGACACCCAATTTGTAGAATTTTTCTGCGCCGGTGAGCTGGCCGCTGTTGCCATTGTAGACCGCCTTGATGATGCGCTCTCTGCAGTTTACACCTTCTTCGACCCCAAGTTTTCCGGCTATAGCCCCGGCGTTTATGCGGTGCTGTGGCAAATACAATATGCGCAACAACAGGGGTTGGAATGGCTGTATCTGGGCTTCTGGATTGCCGACTGTCGAAAAATGAACTACAAAAATCAATACCGGCCCCTGCAAGGCTTTATCGATCAACGCTGGGTTTTTTTAGAAAAATAAGCGATATTATTACAAGCACACCCAAAAACTAACGTAACTATATCAACACATAGAAAAATGGAACACGGAGTAGTTACGAACTAACTTTTTAAACTTCGAAACACAATTTTGGAAAAGGGCGGCATCAATGGCCAAGTTAAAAAACGAACCCCAGCTGCTAAAAAAAGCGATAGAGGTTGCTGAAAATTACGCTAAAAACCGGGGCTACACCGGATTTTCCTCGACGAATTCGGCAAAGGACAAGATCGAATGTCTTTATCGCCTGCTGGTCAACGATCAACTTATTCAGCCATTGGCGATAGACCAGGAAAACGGGGTGAATATGAAACATAAATTAGCGTTATGGATAGCGCGGCAACTGCCGAAAGATCACGCCCTTTTGAAATAAATAAAACCCGGTAACTTAAAGTAAAAGGTAAAGCCCATGAATAACAAAACAAAACTACGCTGGGGTATTTTAGGTGCGGCGCGCATCAACGAACGGCTAATGCCGGCCATCGTCGAAGCGTCCAATGCAGAGCTGGTCGCCATAGCCAGCCGACGCCCCGGCGCCGCCGCACAAACGCTGGCGCAGTACGCGCCGCAACAGCAGCAGGTGCGGACTTACGACGACCTCGAAGCATTACTTAACGACGCAGAGGTCGACGCCGTATACCTGCCGCTTTCCAATCGCGAACATGCAGAATGGACGTTGCGCGCGATCGAACATCGCAAACATGTGCTGTGCGAAAAACCTATGGCGCTGACCGTGGCCGACATAGACGCCATTCAAGCCGCTGCACTGAGGAATGACGTCACCGTTATGGAAGGGTTCATGTACCGGTTCCACCCGCAACATGCGAGGGTGCAGGAATTAATCCAATCGGGGCTGATAGGCGAAGTCAGGTCGGTTCGATCCTGCTATTCGTTTATGATGCGCCCTGCAAGGATGTACCGCCTGACCGAGAGCGTCGAAAACGGCGGCGGCGCGATGTGGGACATAGGCTGCTATGCGATCCATTCGGCGCGGATGTTTTTCGATCAGCCGGCTGTCGCGGTAACCGCCATAGCCAAGTATGTCGAAAGCGGCGCTGATATTGCAACCAGCGGCATTATCGATTTTGGCGACGGAAAATACGCGCATTTCGATTTCAGCTTCGAACGCGCAAGACGCTGCGAATATGAAATCATCGGCGCCAAGGGCGGCATTAAATGCCACAACGTCTGGTGTATGCCCGGCGATGTGCCGGTGATTTCATGGTGGACTGAAGACGGCGAACCGAATGAAGAATGGCTGCCTGCGGCCAACCACTTCAAGCTGGAAATAGAACATTTCAGCGATTGCGTATTGAACGGCAATGCCCCGAAGCTGTCTCTGGAAGATGCGAAAGCCAATTGCGAAATCATCGTTGCCGCCTTGCAATCTGCGGCGACCGGGCAATTAATCAAGCTGGCTTAAGCCGATACGATCATACGGTGCATTACGCTAATGCACCGTACCTAATTCATTTTGCCGCATTGAAACCGGTTCAAAAGCCCCCCAAACCCAGCCACAATTAGCGGCGCTTAAATTTTCCAATGCTTATTCTTTTGCCGGACGGGATTTGGCTCCGTCCGACGCGGATGTGTTTCGGCAGCTATGCCGCCACCGGTTCCTGGATAGGACTATTGCTTAACAAAAGTATCCGTCCCGGCATTAGTGTTATTCCATTTCGAACTTGCACCATCTACCAGATACCATAATGTGGTTATGTTTTTATTGTTCCATGTGCCTGTCCAACTGGTAATCGTTTTGAACCCAGTCCAGGCCACCGTAAATGTGATGGCATTGGTATTGCAAAAGCCGACGAGAGGCCCCGTTGCCCCTGAGCCGCTACCGTCGGTATATTTACCGGTGACGTTTCCTTTAGCATCGACTGTTATCTTAGCAGTGGAACCCAACTCGTTTTTCCAGGTGGCGGTGGTACCGGAAGCTTGCATGGCGCATGTAACCGTGGCGGAAGCATCGGCCTCCGCCTCTGCAAATGCTTCTCCCGCTGCAATCGCTAACAATAGAACCGCTGTGGCGGTAAAAAACTTTTTCATGTTCCTCTCCAGTTATGTTGGTTATTAACGTTTTCGTTTGTACAACTAATGGAGCCAAACTCATGGATGGTGACATGCACAATCTATAACTCACAAAAGGCCGTACATCGCCATAGTGACGACGGAGGCAGTGTGCCACAAGAAACTGCCGATGTATGCCAGCCAAAGCTG
Source organism: Methylobacter sp. (assembly GCA_023229605.1). Lineage (GTDB taxonomy): Bacteria > Pseudomonadota > Gammaproteobacteria > Methylococcales > Methylomonadaceae > Methylobacter_A. The sequence continues at coordinate 5,512 of JALNYY010000112.1, read as the reverse complement.
AACCTTTTGTAAGCCTTACATGCGTACTAAAAATAAGGCATAGCCTGAATTGTCTTTCCCTAAACTTTTCCCCTTGAACCCGACCTTCCTTTGCCTCTCGATTCGACCTGATTACGGCCAGCAGGTTTTGCGCCGCCGCGAGCCGCCGGTTTTTTCGTATGCCGCATATCTTTTTTGCCGGTCGTTTTATTCGGCGCGTTCTTTTTCGGCGCATCGATTACCTTCAACGATACCGGCTCATAGCCGGTATCGGCGACACGCGGAATTTGCCGTTTGAGCAGCTTCTCGATTTCCACCAGCATCCAGGCCTCTTCGGGACACACCAGCGACAAGGCCTCGCCGCTTGAACCGGCGCGCCCGGTGCGGCCGATCCGGTGGATATAATCTTCCGGCACCTGCGGCAAATCGAAATTCACCACATGCGGCAAGTCGTCAATATCCAGCCCGCGTGCGGCAATATCGGTCGCAACCAACACAGACACCTTGCCGGTTTTAAAATATTCCAGCGCCTTGTTGCGCGCACCCTGGGTTTTATCCCCATGCAACGCTGCGGTACGGATGCCGTCCTCAATCAGCTGTTTTTCCAGGCGGTCGGCGCCGTGTTTGGTGCGCACGAACACCAAAACCTGCTTCCAGTTATTGCTGCCGATCAAATAGGACAATAGTTCGCGCTTGTGCTCGCGGCCGATGCCGTACACACGCTCCGAGACATTTTCAGCCGTGGCATTCTGCTTGGCGACTTCAACTTCAACGGGATTGTTCAACAGCTGCGCCGCCAGAGATTTGATCGCATTAGGCACGGTGGCGGAAAACAACAGGCTCTGCCGCTTCTTCGGGATCAGCGCCATAATCTGCTTAATATCGGGCAAAAATCCCATATCGAGCATACGGTCCGCTTCATCCAGCACCAGCATTTCCACATTGGCCAGATTGATATTGCGCTGCTGCACATGGTCGATCAACCGCCCCGGCGTCGCCACCACGATGTCGCAACCCCGGCGTAACTGGCGGGTCTGGATGCCGATGCTCGCGCCGCCGATCACCGCTTCCGCATGCAACGGCAAATGCGCGCCATACGTTTTTACGCTTTCATAGACCTGCGCGGCCAGTTCACGGGTCGGCACTAAAATCAGCGCGCGGACGCGGCGCGGCTTTTGATGCGGGTCGTGGTTTTCGGCCAGCCGCTGCAATAACGGCAACGTAAAACTGGCGGTTTTTCCGGTGCCGGTTTGCGCGCCAGCCAATACGTCCTTGCCTTCAAGGATCAACGGGATGGCTTTTTGCTGTACCGGCGTAGGCGTGGCATAGCCTTGATCGGCTACGGCTTTAAGGAGTTCGTCGGCTAAACCGAGCTGGGCGAAAGACATTTTTGAAATCTCAGGTAAAAGGTAAAAGGCTAAGGACGCCCAGCCGGGCGGGGCATGTTGCCCCGCCCGAAACGTTATGCTTTGGTTAAGAGTAACTATTGAGCTTAGGCGTCGTAGAAACGTTAGGGACGGGGTTACAAACCCCGTCCCGCCTGTTGACGAAGGGCGAAAGGCAAAGGACTCCAGCCGAACGGGGTTGCATCCCCAATCCGGCTTGTACAAGACCCAAGGCTCAATATCTCACGCGGCTTTTTTCGCCTTTCGTCTTGAGCCTTTCGCCTGCTTTTCAGCCCCCCGTCATACTCATATAACGCAATATGACCGGCTGCTCGTTGATATTAAATTCGTGTTTTTCCGGCTTGATCAGCATGGCATCGACAATGGCCTGCTTCAACACTGCCATGTCGCCCGGATTAGCCCTGATGACTTGCTTTAAATCGACCGAATGCTCATTGCCCAGGCATAACAGCAACCGCCCTTCGACGGTTAAGCGCACCCGGTTGCAAGTGCTGCAAAAATTCTCGCTGTGCGGGGAAATAAAGCCGACGCGGGTTGAACTGCCTGCGACATTAAAATAATTCGACGGCCCGCCGGTTTTTTCAGGCGTGGCAACCAACGTAAAATTCTTCGCCAAATCGGCCTTGATCAAGTCGCTGGGATAATAAGCGTCCGCCCGGTCATGCTGACTGACGACGCCCAGCGGCATTTCCTCGATAAAACTAATATCGATGCTATTCTCGACTGCGAACCGAACCAGCCCGTTTACTTCCTGGTGGTTTCTGTCTTTAAGGATGACCGCATTGATTTTTATCCGCTCGAACCCTGCCGCCTTGACGGCCTGAATGCCTCTAAGCACTTGGCGCAAATCGCCGGTTCGGGTTATCGCCTTAAACTTGTCGGCATCCAGCGTATCCAGGCTAATATTGATGCGTTTTACGCCCGCCTTTTTTAAAGACGCCGCCATTGCTTCAAGTTGGGAACCATTGGTCGTTATCACCAGCTCCTCCAGGCTTTCGATGCGCCCGATATTTTGCAACAGCTCCAGCGCACCTTTCCTGACCAAAGGCTCGCCGCCGGTGATCCTGATCTTTTTCACGCCCAATTCGGCGAATGCTTGCGCCAGCGTATAAAGCTCTTCCAGCGTCAAAACCTGCGCGCGCGGCAAGAAGGTCATGTCTTCAGCCATGCAGTACAGGCAACGGAAATCACAACGATCGGTAATGGAAATCCTCAAATAATCAACAGTTCTGCCGAAGCGATCGATTAATTGAGTGGGAGGAGACAGATCAGTCATTAGGGCGGCGATAAAAAATCCAAGACGCCAATATTAACATAACACACAGCAACAAAACCATGATTATTCATATTATTCAATATCTTACACCAACAAACGGAATGTTTCACGGCGTTGTTTAATTTTCTTAGGTCAATAATATCATGTACTTATGCCGGTATTTTGGGGAATGAACCGGCTATTGGAGAAGTATTTTAAACTTCATTTTACCCACTAAGCCGCCTCAACAACATTAGCTGTATTAGTTCACACTCGAGCTGACGTAATGCAAATCAACGCAAACAACGGCAGTCAACTATCGATCCGCTACTGCCATTCGAGGCAAATTCAAAATCCGGTGTTGGCGCTTCGTGCTTTGGTCACAGCCCGCCTATGCCTGTTCAAAAAAATCAATTTATTGGTTCATACAACGGAGGTTTTAGCGTATAAACAAGTCAACGGAAATTCTTCTGCTGATGTTTTTTCTACCTTCACGGTTCTTTACAGGAACGCGGCTAATTGAAACTTAGCCCAAAATTCCGTCCACAACCAACGGAGGATTTATGAAAACTCAATACCTCATGACAGCGGCTTTCGGCACTTTACCGGCAGTGCCCGGCTTAACAATCTTGACATGACAACTCAGGGATATTTTACATCTTCACATAAACTCCGAACCATCGCTAACGGCCAGCGACCGTAAATGTCCCGCCGCTAGCGTATCACAGCAACCTGTCCTCATTACTCAGGGAGATCATTGATGAGATACCATCTGTCGTCATTGGCCATTGCGGCTGCGATAGTATTTGTAATTTGTCCGGCTGCAGCCCAATCGGAACAAAATGCCGCCGTTTTGGAAAAAACCGTTGCTGCGACTTCATTATCCGAAACAGTCAGGAATTCGGTGGGACCTTTTGAGGCTTATTGCGATGGCTATGGAAATCCCGGCGCCAAGGGAACTGGATATGTTTCAGTCATTACACTTCATGTCGGCAAGGCGCCCAAGACCTTGACGTTAGCCGGCCAAAACGGCAAGGGGCTGGATGGAACAGTCGCTTTCGATAAGGCGGAATCCTCGGAAGCCTATGTCGGGCAAATCAATCTGATCGTCGCCTCATCTTTTTCCGGGATCAACGGCGTTATATGGGGCTACGACATCGCCAAGGCCGATGAATTGACCCGTTCCCCCATAGCTCCTCTGTTCACCCTGCAACACGGCCTGACTGAAACGCCCGTCTACTCCATGGAGCCGCTCCTTGATGCGGGAAAAAGACTGTTCGGAACCCGCGAGGAAAAACGATTCCCGATGCTTCCCGGCGCCCATATTGTCGCCGCCCATAAGGAAATCATCGTTGACGGCCCCACGACGGCATGGTGCGGGATGGCCCTCGGCATCGCCAATGATCGCAGCCGTGATGCAAATCTGTTCATGGAGTTATGCGGCGAGCTAAAACCGCGAAGCCATGAAAAAAGGAAATACTTCAGCCGGGTTTTGCGCAAGCTTGCCGACAGCGTTTCGCTTGTCGGCAAAAACCAGGGAGTGCGTTATAAGGAAATATTCGTGGGCATCAGGCACGAGTTCATACCCTCAGGATATGTTGGCGCCGCCCTGGCCACCGCGCCCTATGTCGTCTTGGCAAAGAATGCGATTCCGCAGACCGGGCCGCAAACCCTGCCGGATATGACCATCACCGATTGGGAGAATGACCGGAAAACGCTGTTCCTGAAATAACAGCGGCGCAATAATGGCTCACGGTCCAAACCGCTCAGGGTATACGCGCATTGCAGCGGACGACTAACCGCCGCCTGAAGCGGGCATTAGCCGAATATTAATCTATTGGCATACATTAATGCGTAGTCCGTCGGGCGACAGCTTTTCGTTACCCGACATTTGATTATGGTTAAAAAACCCAGCCCCCTCTACTCTTAAAAACTATCCAATAAGCTCCAATCCGCCCATATAAGGCCGCAATGCTTCAGGAATACGAATGCGTCCATCGGCATCCTGATAATTTTCCATAACCGCAATCAGGGTTCTGCCCGCAGCCAAACCGGAGCCGTTTAGGGTATGCACCAACTCGGGTTTGCCGGTTTCAGGATTGCGCCAGCGCGCTTGCAGGCGGCGCGCCTGGAAGTCCTTGAAGTTGCTGCACGACGATATTTCCCGGTAGGTATTTTGTCCCGGCAGCCAGACTTCCAGGTCGTAGGTTTTGCTTGATGAAAAGCCGGTGTCGCCTGCGCACAGCAACATCCTGCGGTAAGGCAGGTTGAGTTTTTTCAATATAGCTTCGGCGTGATTGGTTAATTCTTCATGCGCCCTGGCCGAATCTTCGGGCCTGACGATTTGCACAATCTCGACTTTTTCGAATTGGTGCTGGCGGATCATGCCTCTTACGTCGCGGCCGTAAGCGCCGGCCTCGCTACGGAAACAGGGGCTGTGGCAGACGAATTTAAGCGGCAGGTCCTTTGCGTCGATAATCACGTCCCTGACGATATTGGTGACCGGCACTTCGGCGGTGGGGATCAGGTATAAGGCCGGATCGTCGCCGGCCTTGAACAGGTCGGCTTCAAACTTGGGCAGCTGGCCGGTGCCGCGTAAACTGTCGGCGTTGACCAGGAAAGGCACGTAGGTTTCGCTGTAACCGTGCTCGGCGGTATGCGTGTCGAGCATCAGCTGGATAATGGCCCGTTGCAAGCGCGCCAGCGGCCCGTTTAACACAACAAATCTTGCGCTGGCAATTTTCGCGCCCAGCTCGAAGTCCATGCCTATCTTTGCGCCCAGATCGACATGGTCTTTGGGCTCGAAATCGAAGCCCGGGATTTCGCCCCAGCGGCTGATTTCGAGATTGTCTTCTTCATTCCTGCCGTTCGG
>JALNYY010000275.1 GCA_023229605.1 Methylobacter sp. | reverse complement strand
TGACTAACAAAAATAATTGTTTTCCCCTGTTTTTTGAATGCCGCAAAGCGATCAAAGCATTTATGCTGGAATTTTGCATCACCTACAGCGAGCGCCTCGTCGACAATTAATATATCTGGATCAACATTGATTGCAGCGGCAAACGCCACACGCACAAACATGCCGGAAGAATAGGTCTTTACAGGTTGATCAAAGAAAACACCAATATCGGCAAATGCTTCTATATCGGGAAGTCTCCGTAGCATCTCTTGACGAGGAACTCCCATGATGGAGCCATTCAAAAGGACATTTTCTCTGCCAGTGAATTCCGGATTAAAGCCTGCTCCCAATTCCAATAATGCGGATATCCGTCCATTGACTTTAACCTCCCCTTGTGTCGGTTGCATAACAGCACAGATAATCTGTAGAAGAGTGGATTTACCAGACCCATTCTTGCCAAGGATTCCGACAACATCGCCACGGTAAATATCGAAAGAAACGTCTTTTAGCGCCCAGAATTCACGATGGTATTTCTTCTGAATGGATGCAAAGCTTCGGCAATACGTTCTTTAGGCGAACTGAAAAGCCTGAACTTCTTTGAGACTTGGCGAACGGAAATGGCAATGTCTTGAGTCATAGTTTCTTGGTTATATAACATCAGCGAATTCGGGCTTTAGTCGGCGAAATACATAGCTACCTATAAAAAAAACGATTAGGGCAATACTCCAAAAATAAGCCGTGTCTTGTAGACTTGGCCATACCGTTGTGTTGTAAATCAACAAATCACGGTAGCCTTCAACAATATAGAAGATAGGATTGAAAGATAACAGACTGTGGTACTCTGACGGGATAATCTCTTGCGACCATACGATAGGTGTCACCCAAAACCATAGGTTGAGAAATATGGTAAGTGCCTGGGCAATATCTTTGTAGAAAACCTGTAGTGCAGATAGCAACCAGCCCAAACCAAGTACGAGCGTAATCGTGCAGAGCAAATAATAGACAACAAGCAGGCGCTCGGCTAAAAATGGGACGTTGAAGAAAGCCAGCATCCCAGCCAAGATAAGCATGAAAATCAGATGAGGAAAGAGGCTGGAGATCACATGTACCAATGGCAGGACTTCGGTTGGAAAAATGGTTTTCTTAACCAGGTGCGCATTGCCGGTAATGGAATTTGTGATGGCTAGCAGTGTGTCATTGAAGAGGAACCAAGGGATCAAACCACACACGAACCAGAGTATAAATGGGGTGCTGCTTGGCCCTTGCGCGCGAAAGCCAACTGCAAAAACAAAATAGAAAACGGCAACTATTGCAAGGGGGTGAACAAATGCCCAAAGGACCCCGCCTAAGGTGCCTACATATCTGCTTTGTAAGTCTCTAACAGCTAACGCAAAAATCATGTCACGGTGATGGATAACTTGACGAAAAAACTGAACAAAAGTCAGTGTTGTTTGTGTTGAAGTGCTCATTATATTGCTGGAGTTACTTGTTTCATACGTTGCTTTAATAAAATAGCCAAAGTACTGGCATCCTCGATCTGGTTATTTTTTATGAGATTATCAATCTCGTCAGGACTGAAAAAAAACATTTCGCCATGCCCAAGCTCTCGTTCTATTTCATGGCGAACCTCTCCGCTCACCATAACGCTGAACAGATGTATGCGCGCTTTGATTACTCCCGACTCAGGGGCGATAATGCCAAAATCAACAAGATTTTCAAGGGCTACAGAGTAACCCGCTTCTTCAAATAACTCTCGTGCAGCAGCCGTTCTTACATCTTCATCCACATCTACATGTCCCTTAATAGCTTCCCAGGACCATCGATCAAGAGGATGCCTGAACACCCGGATCAACCCAACTTTGTCTTCGTCAATAGGAAGAACTACAACGCCCCCGATAGAGTCTTCCACGAGGCACTTAGGCACTACACTCAAATATTGTTCTACTTGATGCCCATTTTTGTCAACAATGTGGTCTGCGAATACGAAGAAAACCGTGTTCTCGAAAACAAGATTTCGTGCGAGGGTGGTGATTTTCGGGGCGGTATCTGAGTTCATGTTGAACCAATTAGGTGTTGAGTCTATCGATTGACTGGCAAGCACACGTCTAATGATTGGATGATAGTGGATATACCGCTCAGATTGGTGCAGGATAGTATCAAAACGCACCAATTTCATCAATGATCAAATGCAAACGAACGTGTGGCTGCTAATTAAGGGCATACAGGTTTTTGATGCCTTCTAAGGTGCGCTTATGAGTCACGTTGAGACCGTTAGTGCCAGCCTCAACGTGGACGAAGTCAAAGGTGTAGTTACCATTGACTTCCACACAATCAAACGTTGCCGTATTGAGTGTTCTTGATCATGGTGTAACCCTTGATCAACTCTGCTATACCTGCATCAAGCGACATCGAAGTTTTGTAGCCGGTTGCTTCGATTTTTGCGTTCGACACAATGTAGTTGCGTTGATCGGGGTCTTTACCTACGGGGGCATCAAGGAAGACAAAGTCAGGAATTTGCTTCTGGATGGTTTCGCACAGTTCTTTCTTCGACACGTTTGCTTCGGAAAGGCCGACGTTGAAAATCTCTCCTTTCATTTTGTCAAAATTGATGATTGCGTGTTGGAAAGCACGCGAGACGTCACGGACATGCACGTAGTTGCGTTTGAAGTAGCCTTCAAACAGGACGACGAATCGATCGTTAACGGCACGGTAGGTGAAGTCATTTACGAGTAGATCAATCCGCATCCGTGGCGACATGCCAAACACGGTGGCAAGACGGAAA
>JALNYY010000274.1 GCA_023229605.1 Methylobacter sp. | reverse complement strand
TTTTATTGGGGGCAACCTTGCTGGTCTATATCAATCCCGGGCGCCAAGATACTTTCGGCGACGCTGCCGTAAAGCCCTGCCGTTATCTGTTACATGGGCGGGATGGCAGCATGCAGACAGTGGAAGGTCGGCACCTGGAGGGCCAAGCAGCTGAAGCGCTACGCCTCGGCCAATTCCGGCGGGTAGATGCGGTGCTTGCGTGATCTAGGTTTATAAGTTAGCCTCTTCCGATGGGGAAATACGATAAATTAATCGATAAGATTCTTCGTGGAACTTCAGATGCGAATATTCCATTCGATGATCTTCGTGGCTTATTGATTCGTCTGGGCTTCGATGAGCGAATACGCGGAAGCCATCATGTTTATCGAAAAAATGGCGTCGAAGAGAAATTAAATCTTCAGCAGGATGACAGAAAAGCGAAGCCATATCAGGTTCGACAAGTCAGATTCATAATCATCAAATACCATTTAGCGGATGAAATATGACATACAAATACGAGACTATTTTATATTGGAGCAAGGAAGATAGCGCTTTTATCGCCGAAGTCCCGGAACTTCCCGGCTGCATGGCGCATGGCAGCACCCAGGAAGAAGCACTGGCGAATGCAAATGAGGCTATTGGGCTTTGGCTGGATACCGCAAAAGAGTTCGGCGACCCAATTCCTGAACCAAAGGGGCGGCGGCTTATGTATGCTTAGAATAATTGGGTTCACAGGCAACAAAAGCTGGGTAGGGGGCGCATCACGCCCATTTTCGATGTCTGATCTAATGGCGTTTATAAAATGGTGCGTGATGCGCCTCCCCACATGACGGCCCCTTTTCTGTATATGTCTTTATGAATAAACTTTTTGATATTTCAAAAACATTTTTTTGCACATATTTAAAATATTTTCGTTTTATCTTTATAAATAAAGGAATAAAAGTTTTAATTTTTCCTAAATTTTTAGGGAGCATTACTTTGAGCTGGTTGCCATGTCATGTAAAAGACATAATTTCTATTATTTCAAAAGAAGAATGGTTAGCTCATAACTTCAATTTAAAAGATATAAACCTTCTCTATGATCCACATGTATATTTGTCTGCTAAAGAAATTTATAATCGAAAATATACTTTAGTATTAGATACAAATATTTATGATTTTTTACTAAAAAGTGTAAAACATAACAGCCCAAAAGAACTACCCAGGAAAGCCATAGCATTACTTACCTTTTGTCAGTTATCAGAAATTGAAATAGAGCCACTTTTTTCAGTTCTCGAAAGATTAAAAGAGGACAACCTTGATGATGTCTTAAGCGATTTATACTTATTTAACAAACTCAATAACTCTGACACAATTGCATTAGCTAATTATGCACTGGGCAAATCTGAATATATTGAATTAAATAGCGAAATAGATTTTCCTTTTGAACAAATAAAAGAGGGGCTAACACAATATAGGAAGCGTGACGAATGGAAATCTCTGTATTTAATGATCTTAAAAATTGCAGACATACATTCAAATGCTTCAATTGCTCCTAGAAACAAACTCAGTACATACCTCGATTGGCTTATTAGAGATTTTAGAATGGGAGTCCCATGCATTGTATATGCGTTGGTTCTTTTTGGAAAAAAACCATTGTCTAAAATGATGAAATATAGGTCTAATGATAGCCGATGCGCAAAATTAAAAAGCATTAATAATATGGTTTGGGATTTGTTTATTATTAGATATTTTTTTATAAAATGGCAGGAAAAAAATGAACATGAAGAGTTTATATTTGCAAGTGCTGACAAACCTCTTTGTGAAGTATTGAGTTTGGCTATTCAAGTTTACAAAAAAAATAGTCCTGAACCATGTCGATCTTATGTCAATGAATCTGATTTCAAAGAAATAGAAAAGTTGTTCGATGCGGCAAACAATAATCTCGAGAGAATCTATCAAAATCCAGATTGGACTCCTGAGGACAGATATAATTATAGGGAACAGTTGATACTAGAACATGAAAATAGATTAGACATTCTGCCCAGCGAGTAGCCCCGAGCGGGACGGGGTTTGCAACCCCGTCCCTAACATTTCTGCAATGTCCGGGCTAAACAACTACATTTAATATCCATAAAACGTTTCGAACGGGGCAGCATGCCCCGTCCGGCTGGGTAGCGCAGCGGAATCCGGGGCTTCGAAGCTACGATCTGTTGTCAGCCCATTCTAAGGACTCTATCGGCAGCAAGTCACCGTGTTGATTTTGCATCCAAATGGGGTCAAAACCGACATGGGCGAATACAATGTGTCACGCCCAGTTGAAAAGGATGAGGAACTTAATGAAAGTTTTGATTTGGAAAACAGCGGCAGTTCTCTTAATTTTAAAGGCCAATAATTGCCGTAACGTAGTACCGCTCCTAGCGGACAGGTCATCATCGTTAGCCACTAGCCAGTTTGGGCAGGCGATCATGAAAAAATCCTTATACCCAAAGGGCATAAGTTTCGTTTGAGCAGACAAGCTGCTCAACTCAGCTTTAATGTTGAAGCAAGGGAAACCACTATGAAAGATAAAAATGCCGAACCTAAAGTGTTTGTTTTTCAACACAGTAAAAATTTGCAAGAGCCTGTGTTTCACAAGAAGGCTGTGCTGCACAAACAGTTGTTTTTTACTTTGGCAGTTGCCGTTGGATTTTTTTTCTCCGCAGCTGTTGCCGCCAACAGCGCGGAGGTGGAAGCCGCCATTGATTTGATGAAGCAATCGCACACGGATCAATGCCAAAAAATAAAAATCAAGAAGGAACTTC